>NZ_JAJCPX010000010.1:0-90322 GCF_020563125.1 Longicatena sp. 210702-DFI.1.196
CGCTTTGAAATTAAAACGAACCGCCGTATACGGAACCGTACGTACGGTGGTGTGAAAGGGTGATTTATTTCACCCTACTCGATTGCTCAATCAGTATCCTTCCATAATAAAATAGGGATATGTATTCCTTCTTCTTCTTATATCGTTTATAATAAAAGTAAGAAAAAGTAAAGGAGGCAGCACTATGTTTTATGATGATGTAATGGAGGCTAAATCTTATATACAATTGCATATAAACAAGGCTCCTGAAGTAGGGATGATCTTAGGCAGTGGTTTAGGTCAGTTAAGTGAACAAATCGAACATCCTATCACTCTACCTTATGACAGCATTCCTCACTTTCCTATTTCACGTGTAGCGGGACATGAAGGTAATCTTATCATCGGAGAAATGCATGGCAAAAGCGTGATGGTGATGCAGGGAAGATTTCATTATTTTGAAGGCTATGATATGAAGGAAATTACCTTTCCGGTGTTTGTGATGAAAATGTTAGGGGTACATGATCTTATTATTACCAATGCTTGTGGCGGTATCAATCGCACGTTTCAGCAGGGAGATTTAATGCTGATTGATGATTTTATCAATGGCGTTTCTGTGAATCCGTTAATTGGTGTAAATGATGAACGCTTTGGTCCACGCTTTCCAGATATGTCTGAACCATATAGTTCAGATTTAAGAAATTTGGCAAAGACAATAGCTGATCGTTTAATGATACCTTATCATAGTGGTGTATATACGATGTGGCAAGGTCCTTATTATGAAACAGCGGCAGAAATACGCATGTTTGAGCGTGCCGGCAGCGATGCCATAGGCATGTCTACTGTTCCCGAAACCATAGCGGCTAATTACTTAGGTATGCGAGTCTTAGGCATTTCCTGCATAACCAATATGGCAACCGGTATCTGTAAAGAAAAACATTCCCATGAAGAAGTTTTAAAAGTTGCGGAAACGGCAAGCAGCCGTTTATGTGCATGGATTCAAAATATTTTGCAGGAAATGTGATATGAGGGGAATCTGGGAACATAATGGCATTGGTGGCATTTTATGGAGTGAAGATTATCCGGGAGCAAGTGGTAGAGGAAAGACGTTACAAGAAGCAAAGGGTAAACTGTTGCATGATATTCAGCGATATCAAAAATGGTGTGCGCTAGATAAGACCTGCCCAAAAGCTAATGAAGATATCGTCATAGTTCAGGAAAAGGACAGTACCTTACAAGTGCAGGATGCAGATAGTGATGTGCTATTTGATAGTGAACGAAACAGCCTACATATCGAAGAATATCTTATATTGAAACAGCGTTGCATACAATCAGCGCATGATTTTCTTACCTTATATCAAAGCATACCTAAGAAATTATACACTGATCTATTTCCCCGTAAGACTTTTTATGGGAAGATTCCTACAACAGCACAAGCAATGTATGAACATACCAATAATGTCACGTCTTATTATATGGGAGAAATAAAGGTATCACTGCAAAACCTGACAAACATATATGAGAATCGTTTACAGGCTTTTGCATTATTAGAGAAACAAGAGCATTTTTTAGATAATAAGATTTATATAGGAAATTATGATGAAGCATGGACACTGGCAAAGGTCATGCGTCGTTTTATCTGGCACGATACGATTCATGCAAAGGCGATGTATCGTATGGCGATGCGCAAATGGGATAGGAAGATAATCCGTAATCCTTATCAATTCTAAAAAAGGTACAGAGAGCTGATGATGAAATGATCATCAGTAACCTGTACTTTTTTCATAATGATAGTCAAGGTGAAGGCAAGAACGACATATGCTTAATAATATTCATTAAGCAGTTGCGTAAGATGGCGATGAAGCTCAAGCAGCTATTATTTATGATACCAACTATAGTATTCTTCATCCTTTTCACTTGCGATTTCTTCTATCATTTCTTCTTCATAAATATAGAAGGTCTGATTGCCATATAATGCCAGAAAGTCTTCCATTGAAAGCATAAAACGGGAATATTCATTTTGTATGCGAACACCATCTTTATGCTGGATAGCATACACCATCCCCTTTTTATCTGTCGTACAAACGATGGCATGTGCCTTTAAACAATCTTTTAATTGTTGTATTGAATTAATTTTTTCCATAGGAATACCTCACTGTCCATTATTGTATCGTAAAAATGTGAAAGAAGCCAAGTCTTTCATAAAAATAAATCAAAAACCTCATTGTTTTGGCAATGAGGTCTATTGTTTATGCAATCTTTTCAAACATTTCTTTAGGAACCGTACAAATCGGACACTTGTAGTCATCGCTTTCTTTTGTGATATCACCTTCATAGATGTAACCACAAATCGTGCAGCGATATTTTACATCCGTACTTGTTTCTTCTGCAGGTGCTTGTGTAGCTGGCTCCTTAACTAATTCAAACATTTCTTTAGGAACCGTACAAATCGGACACTTGTAGTCGTCACTTTCCTTTGTGATATCACCTTCATAGATGTAGCCACAGATCGTACAGCGATATTTCACATCAGAAGATGTAGGTGTTCCTGCTACAGTTGAATCAGCTTCAAATGCCTTTGCGTAAACAGCGGGATCTTCACCTAAATCTTTGCGTTCATGATAGGTCGTATGCAATAAAGCTTCGGCCAAAGTACTTAAAGGTGTGCCATAGAATTCTTCATAGACAGCTTTGATATGTGGATTATCATGGGAATTACGCAAGCTCATAGAAGCATCTTTATCATATAATGAAGCAATGCGTTTTTTACGGATATCCTGCATATCTTCACCGATATGCTTTGGCTGTCCGCCTCCGCCGATGCAACCACCAGGACATGTCATAACTTCCACAAAGTCATAATGTGTTTTGGTTTCTTCCATATGCGCAATAAATTTACGGGCATTATCTGTACCATGCACAACAGCAACGCGTACAGGAATATCGGCAATCGTTACACTGGCTTCACGTACACCGGCAAGCCCGCGTATCGCTTCAAGCTTCAATAAATCATCACCAGGCTGTTCATTTGTAAGAAAATAATAGGCACTTCTTACAGCAGCTTCCATAACACCACCGGTATTGCCAAAGATGACACCGGCACCACTACCTCTAGGCATGAGGCTATCATAGTCACTTTCCCCAACACTAGTTAGATCTAAATTTTCTGCACGCAGCCAATTCGCTAACTCTTTTGTGGTAACTACCTTATCACAGTCACGATACCCTTGGGTATGATGATAGTTTGCGGCATCATGAAATTCTTCTCTGGTAATTTCAAATTTCTTTGCGGTACATGGGGTAATGGCTACTATATAAATATCTTCAGGAGCGATTCCTTCTTTCTTCGCAAACCATGTTTTAATGGTCGGCGCAAACATACTGATTGGAGATTTGCTAGATGAAATATTTGGTAATAGCTGTGGATAATAGGTTTCAACGAATTTTATCCATGCCGGGCAGCAGCTGGTAAATTGCGGTAATGGTTTCTTGTTTTGAATGTGATCAATCAGTTCACTGGCTTCTTCCATAATGGTCAAATCTGCCGCAAACGTTGTATCGAATACATAATTCACACCAACACTGCGAAGAGCTGCAACCATTTGTTTCTCTACATAGCTTCCGGCTTCCATGCCAAATTCTTCACCTAAGCCAACGCGCACACTTGGCGACGTGATTGCCACCACTTTTTTCTTGCCGCTTTTAATGACATCCGCTACTTCCATCCAATCCTGACGCTCAACCAAAGCACCTGTTGGACAAACATTTACACATTGTCCACAATGAATACAAATGGCGGTATCCTCTGTTTTTAATAAATCATAATGATGACCGACAGATATTTCTTTCTTACAAACTTCTTTACATTGTCCGCAACGAATACATAAGCTCTCAATTCGTCGTATTGCCGGATTATCATTTTCAACTGGTACTCGTATATCTATACTTACATGTTTGCTCATAAACTTTCCTCCATATTTAAGAATGATTCTTAATATATTCATATCATACCTTTATTTCCAGTATCTGTCAATATACTTCTCAATGAATCTTATTTTTTCTAACATGGGCTTTTTTTTAATGCTTCAAAAACCATTGTCACACGATTTTTATGCAATTTTAAAATTTTACATAGTAAGAAAAGAATCCTAGAGAATGCGAAATGATTTAAGGTCTGCAGAAACTTTCCTTCCGTGTGTAAAATTTATTGAAACTAGATGAAAGAATGAAGAAAAAAGGGTATAATGATAAGGCAGTAATGATTTATGAGGAGAGTGATGATGTGACGGAAATAGAAAAAGCAATAGGGGTTTTTGATTCCGGACTTGGCGGCATCAGCGTATTAAGAGAATTACGCAGATGGATGCCAAAAGAACGATATCTCTACTTTGGCGATTCTGCCTTTGCGCCATATGGAGAAAAAGCGCGTACAGACATCACACAGCGCTGCATACAGATATGTGATGAATTGGTAAATAGAGGTGTAAAAGCGATTGTGATTGCTTGTAATACCGCAACGAGTGCTTGTGTAGAAGAACTGCGCAAGCGTTATCCGCACTTACCAATCGTTGGTATGGAACCAGCCTTAAAACCTGCTGTTGAAGGAAAGCAGGCTCAACAGGTCATCGTTATGGCAACACGCTTCACCTTGAAAGAGAAAAAATTTGAGTTACTGATGTCACGCTATCAGAAAGAGCATTGTATCTATAAATTACCAACTCCTAAGTTAGTAGAATTAGTTGAACAAGATAAGTTGGAAGATCATGCTCTTGTGGAAGCTACGCTAAGGGAATACTTTGCCCCTTATGATCTATCAGGTATAGATAGTATCGTATTAGGCTGTACACATTTTGTGTTCTTCCGTGAACAGATACGTCATATCGTAGGAAATCAAATAGCTCTTGTGGATGGCAATGCCGGCACCAGCCGCCATGTCTTAGAATTGCTAGAGAAGCATGGAACTTGTCAAACAGAGGATGGTCATCATGATATTACGATATTAAATTCATCCCCGGATCCTGCTTACATAGCATTGAGTAAAAAGCTGTTGAACATAGAAAGTTTTTAAGTTGAAATCAAAAGGCAAACAGTTATATAATGTCATACAGAATGGAGGAAATGAAAATGAGAGAAATTGCATGGAACAAATATGATGAGCAAAAGATGAAAGAAGTCATGGACTTCTCTGAAGGCTATAAGAAATTTATCTCGGAATGTAAAACAGAAAGAGAATGTGTTACAGAAAGTATAAAAATTGCGGAAGCACACGGGTATCGTAATCTGGAAGATGTCATTCGCAATCAGGAAACTTTAAAGCCAGGTGATAAGGTGTATGCGAATAATATGGGGAAGACCATTGCCTTATTTTTGATTGGTAAAGAACCTTTAGAAAAAGGAATGAAAATTCTTGGTGCACATATTGACAGCCCACGTCTGGATTTAAAACAGAATCCTTTATATGAAGATAAAGATCTGGCAATGCTGGAAACCCATTATTATGGTGGTATCAAAAAATATCAGTGGGTTACATTGCCACTTGCGATGCATGGTGTCATCGTTCGTAAAGATGGCAGCAGTGTGCAGGTGAACATTGGTGAAAATGAAAATGATCCGGTTGTCGGTATCAGTGATTTATTAGTTCATTTGTCAAGTGATCAGCTAGGTAAAAAAGGTAGTGTGGTTATTGAGGGTGAAGACTTAAATATCACGGTAGGCAGCATTCCTCTTAAGGATGAAGAAAAAGACGCAGTGAAGATGAATGTCTTAAAGCTGTTGAAAGAAACCTATCAGATCGAAGAAGATGACTTTGTATCTGCGGAAATCGAAGTTGTACCTGCCGGCAAGGCAAGAGATTATGGATTGGATCGCAGTATGGTAATGGGATATGGTCATGATGATCGCATCTGTGCATACACATCTTTAATGGCTTTATTAGAGATGCAAGAAATTGATCGTAGCGCTGTTTGTTTATTAGTGGATAAAGAAGAAGTTGGAAGTATCGGGGCAACCGGTATGGAATCAAAATTCTTTGAAAATATGGTGGCAGAAGTCATGAATTGTTTGGGAGATTACAGCGAATTAAAAGTACGTCGCGCATTAGCTAATTCTCGCATGCTGAGCAGTGATGTAAGTGCAGCCTTTGATCCTAACTATGCATCTGTTATGGAACCTAAAAATTCCGCATACATGGGAAAAGGTATTGTCTTTAATAAATACACCGGCTCACGTGGAAAAGGTGGCTGTAATGATGCAAATGCAGAATATATCGCAGCTTTAAGAAATATCATGGAAAAAGAAAACGTATCTTATCAGACAGCTGAGCTTGGTAAAGTTGATCAGGGCGGCGGAGGAACGATCGCCTATATTCTGGCACAATATGATATGGAAGTCATTGACTGTGGTGTCGCATTGCATAATATGCATGCACCATGGGAAATCGCCTCAAAAGCAGATATCTATGAAACAACAAGAGGATATGTAGCTTTCTTAAAACATGCATAAGGTATAAGATGGATGGTATGAAACATGTGCCATCTTTTCTTTATGCGATATAGTTGAAAAGCATATCCCAATACGCAATTACGATGATTACTGTGTAAAAGATTAGCAGAGAATGCAAAATCATAGCAGGTATATGGAAAGAAAGAGGTGAGATATTTATAATGCTAGTGAAAGATGAGGTATGAAAATATGAAATTTAAAAAAGTTATTAACTTTAGTATGGCTTTATTGATGCTTTTCAGCAGTATGCAGGTAGTTTATGGTAAAGAATCAAGTTCTTTAGATGAAGAAATCAAAGAAAAGGCTATAAAAGATAAGAAAGTTTTAAATCCTAAAACATATGAAAACATAGTGAAGCAATCGTCCGATATTGAAGAAATTAATGCAAAACTTGATAAATATGTTGTTAAAGAAGAAGTTATATATGAAAATTCAAAGAGTAGAACAAGTAATGGAAAAAAACGTATTACTAAAAAATATTTATATAGTTATGATAATAATCTTCAATCAAAAAGTAAGATTGGTTCGTTAAATACTTTAGCTAATATTGTTTTAAGTTTTGCTAGTTTGGTTCCAAGTACCATGCAATTTAAAATTTCGTTACTGGCAATAGCAACTACTATTTTAGGTATACCAAAAGGTGAGGTCACAACCACGAAATCTGTTAGTGGTAAAACAAAATATGATACTATATTAACAATTAAGACAGGTGAGATTTATGAAAATGGATGGATAGGTAAAGCACAATCTAGAGAAAAAAAGTATTCAAGCTATATATTAGCTAGTGGTTATAATAAAAAAGGTAAACATTTTTCTAAAACTTGTGAGTTAGGCACAATGAAAAAACAAACAGGTAAGTATTTCTCAGATAGTAGTTTATTAGCGAGAGTTAGGTATGGAATGCAACCAACAGAAATTTGGGATGAACATACTGGAAAAACTACGTATTATAAAAAAACGGTAAAGAATTGTAAAATTAAGTGATGCTTTCTATGATGTTATATAAAAATATAGTATAATATAAACGGTGGTGAAAATTATGATAAAGGAAAAAAAGAACCTTATTATCTTTATAAGTATTCTTTTGATAGGTATATTCATGCTTTTTGTAATAATGCAAAAAAAGGAAACAGCTGTTTGTGAAAACGGTATGATGACAAATGTGAACAGTAAAGATATCCAAAAAAACTATGGTGTAGATGTAGCTTTTATCGAAGATGCAGTAGCTGACATAGCTGATTCTGTAAGCAATGGACAATTTGAAATATCCTTTACAAAAAAGGATTGTTCATCAGATGCATGGGCAGCACTTAGTGGCACATACTCTTTTTACGTCAATGAAAAACATGCTTTATTACATTTGATTGTGAATAAAGTGAATGAGCGTCATGGATACGAATTAGAACAACTGACTTCGGCAAAAACGGTACAGCTAGGAAAGATTGAGGCAAAGTTACAAACCGAAAATACGCTAGGCATTTTGCAATTTCAAAAGGATGGCTATGCATTTCAAATTATCTTACCAAAGGATATCATGCATCGCTTTATCGCAACAGTGAAATAATGCAACAGTAAAAAGGTGGGGCATGGGTTATGAAAAATTATAAAATTGTTGTATGTGATGATAGCAAAGATATGCGTGATATGATATACAAGAAATTAAAAAGCCTTGATAACATAAATTTTGATGTTGTTTTAGCTGATGATAGAACGATTGATCTATCACAAGAATATGATGCGTATCTGTTGGATATCGAAATGCCACATACGGATGGCTTTGCGCTAGCTACGAAAATTCATTCATTATATAAGAATGCTTTGATATTATTTTTAACTAGCCATACGGAGTTATCAATGGTTGGTTATGAATATCAAGTATTCCGTTTTATAGGAAAAAATGATTTGGATTCTGTGTTTGAAACTTATATGAAAGATGTGAAAGAGGAGCTGGATCGCAGAAATCGTTATCTTATTGCAAAGGATGAGGAAGGCAATGAGATGGTGGTTTACTTGCGAGAAATTATTTGTATATATTCAGAAGGAAATTATTTGAATTATGCAACGTCCAAGCAGATATATCGTAATAGAGAAAAGTTAAAAAATTTTAAAGGGGATGTTTTCATACAGGCATCTAATGGGATGCTTGTGAATTTCTGTCATATAAATAAGATTGAAAAATCGCATGTTTTATTAAGTAATCAAAATAAAGTGAAATTAGGAAGAACATATAAGAAAGATTTTCTTACCAAAGTTATGCAATGTCGTATTGCGTCTATTTAAAGGAAAAAGATTTTTTGCCTTTTTTCTATAGGCTAAAATGATACAGGTGATACAATAGGTCATCTGTAATCGTAAGGGACATAACTAGGGGAGAAACGATAAAGAATGAAAAAAGTGCAAGAAATCCAAAAGGAAGACGAGCACTTTTTTTGGTAATTACCTTGATTATAAACTAACACATCCAAGCACCCCAGCAATCATTTTTGCACAAAAAAAGTCGCATCTGCGACTTCATTTTTTATATGGCTGGGGTACTTGGATTCGAACCAAGGAAATGCCAGATTCAGAGTCTGGTGCCTTACCGCTTGGCTATACCCCAATTTCGGCAACACCGATATTCTAATAAAAAACCATGCATTTGTCAACAACAAATTTCATTATTTTAAGGAAACTTTCGAAAAAGTTTGGAAATGGATAAAAAATTCATTGCCAATGCCATTTCTTTATTATATTATTAGTATGCTGATTGAAAGGGTGACAATACATATATGAGTAAAATTAGAACGAGATTTGCACCAAGCCCTACCGGTTATATGCATATCGGTAACCTGAGAACTGCTTTATTTGAATATTTGATCGCAAAGCATGAAGATGGTGACTTCATTCTTCGTATTGAAGATACCGACCAAGAACGTTTAGTAGAGGGTGCCGTAGATATTATTTACGATACATTAAAAGAGGTCGGTTTAACCCATGATGAAGGGCCAGATGTTGGTGGTGATTTTGGACCATACGTTCAATCTGAACGCTTGCCTATGTATAAAAAATATGCCGATGAATTGGTTGATCTTGGTGGTGCACATTATTGCTTCTGCGGTGAAGAAGAGATTGAAAAACAGCGCAAAGAAGCCGAAAGCCTTGGTATCTCTTTTAAATATGATGATCCATGTAAACACATCTCTGTTGAAGAGGCAAGAGAACGTATCGCAAATGGCGAGAAATATGTCGTACGTCAGACCATCAAGCATAGTGGCGAAACCTATTTTGATGATGAAGTATATGGACGTATCGAAGTGGATAACAGTATCTTAGATGAAAGTGTACTGCTAAAATCTGATGGGTATCCTACATATAACTTTGCGAATATCATTGATGACCACCAAATGGGAATCACCCATGTCGTACGTGGAAACGAATACTTGTCTTCCACACCAAAATACAATCTGATTTATCAGTCTTATGGATGGGACATTCCAACATATGTACATGTTCCACCGGTTATGAAGGATGAACAGCATAAGTTGAGCAAACGTAATGGGGATGCCAGTTTCCAGGATCTAGTCAAGAAAGGCTATCTTCCACAGGCTATTTTAAACTACATCGCATTATTAGGATGGTCTCCGGAAACAGAACAGGAAATTTATACGTTAGAAGAATTAATTAAAGTATTTGACATTAAACGTATTTCTAAATCACCAGCCATCTTTGATATTGATAAACTGACTTGGATGAATGGTATGTATTTACGTGAGATGAGCGTTGAAGAATTCTATGAACTGGCAAAACCATATATTGAACAAAGCGTTCATCGCCCTGTGGATATGATGGCTGTAGCGCGCATTTTGCAGCCACGTACTGATGTTTTATCCACGATACCGGAAAGTATTGACTTTATTGATGAATTGCCGGAATATGATATTGCCATGTATGTTCATAAGAAGATGAAGACAACGTATGAAATTGCCTTAAAGGCGCTAAAAGCTGCGAAAGAGGTTTTATCAGAGCTGAACGACTGGTCAAATGAAGAAACCCTTCATGAATTACTGTTAGCATTGCCGAAACAGATGGAAATGAAAAATGGGCAGATTTTATGGCCGGTACGTACCGCTATTACGGGAAAACAGTTCACTCCGGGTGGAGCTATTGAAATTGCGCATATCTTAGGTAAAGATGAAACATTAAAGCGTATTGAAGTTGGTATCGCAAAGCTAGAAAAAGAGGTAAACTAAAACCAATACACAAACAACCTGTACAAGCGGGTTGTTTTCTTTTTCTATAAGCAAAAGAGTATACGTTTTTCTACGCAATTGAATTATGATTTAAAAGAAAAGTTACTATCTTTATGGATGAGCAAGGAATATCTTAGCAGTTAGATTCCATGCTCTTTGCGTTGTTATTTTTATGGAATGTATCTATAATAGAGGCATGGGAGGTATTGTTATGGAAAAGGATTATATACAGCAGCGTTTACATGACTTTATCAATCGCCGTTTACAGGCCCAAAATACGATTAATGCAATGATGGAAATGCGCGTGCTTTCTATCAACATAAATAAAAAACAGGTGATATTACAATTCCCTGTGCAAAAATGGCAATTAAATCCTGCCGGGCATATGCATGGAGGCATGCTTTCAACCGCTATGGATATTACGATGGGATGTGCATCCTATATCTTTAGTGATGCCAGCTTTACACCAACGATTCAAATGTCTGTAAACTTTGATAAGGGGATAGCGGAGCATGAAACATTGGTGATTGAAGGCTATTGTGATCATGTGGGAAGCCGCATCGTTCAAGCTCGAGCAATTGCACACTTTTCTGACAGCAATGCGCTTGTTGCTACAGCCAATGGTTCCTATGCTGTTAACCATAGACAAAACTAAAAAGTATTGATTCTCTAACGGTGTTTCGAATGTAGTTTCATTTTGATCGATTCCTTAATTTTCATATCGATGACATGTCATCTTTATAAGAAACTATCATCATGGATTTATTCGTTTTTTTAGAATCTTTCATATACATTTAATCATAAGAATATCATATCTGAAATAAACATGGTACAATCATATTATACAATATGGGAGAATGTTATGAAAAAGGATCAATTAAAGAATTTTGTTGAGGTCGCTGATTGCGGCAGTATCAACAAAGCAGCGGAAAAACTCTATATCAGTCAGCCTAGCTTAAGTCGTTCAATTCACGCATTAGAAGAAGAAATGGGGAGAAAACTTTTTATCCGCTCAAATCGTGGTATCACCCTTACACCTACTGGTAATCTCCTTTACTATTATGCACGTTCGATTTTAAATCAGTTTCGTGTATTAGAGCGTTTGAAAAAATTAGAAAATGAGCAAATCTATAGTAAACTATCAATTTCTGTAAATTCTATATTTCTACATGATGATATGATTTTGGAATTTTATAAACGTGCTTCTTCAGCCGAAACAGAGATACATTTCATTGAAACCACAGCAGAAGAAGTTTTACAAAATGTGGTACAGCTACGCTCTGAAATCGGCATTACGATTTTGAATGATTTACAACTTGGCGTGTTTTCAAAAATGGCAGAGATAAAAGAAATTGAAGTTATGGTAATGGATCGTAAGCCATTATATGTACATGTTAACGAAAAGATACCGTTACAAGATAGTCGCTTTGTCGATGCTGAAGAGTTAATTGAGTATCCTTATATACATTTACCGAAAGATTTCTTTTCTGATTTAAATCAATCACTAACCATCAACAAAACGTTGTTATCGGATTTTAAAAAAATGATTACGATGAGTAATTATCATGCTATTATCAACATGATCAATCACGCTCAAGCCTTTTTATTAGGAAATCAATGGCAAATAGATGAATTGCGACATTCTAATATTCGCAGTCTGCGTTTTAAAAATTGCGATATCATGGAAAATTTCGTTATTATAAAAAGAAAGCGAGAGATTTTATCCAGTGCAGCAGAAATCTTTCTTGATATTTTGAAAAAAGAATATGAGTTTATGTAGTTATGCGAAAAAAACATAACCAGATATGATGCTATTAGCATTATGCAACTTTCCTTTTCTGGCTTACAATAAGGATGTAAAGAAAAAGACATAAATTGTCTGCAAGAAAAACATTACTTTGAAGAGGAGAGAATTATCATGAAAAAAAGTACATTATTATCACTCGCTACCGCTGGTGCCATCGTATTAACATCAGCAGGAACTTACGCTGTTTGGGATACATTAAGTGGAACATCAACAGGTCAGATCACTGTTGCTAATTCTAGCGTTACAGTTGCCGCAACAAATATGACGTTTGTAGAAGGTACAGATACAATTGGAGAAGATAGTATAGCGTATACTGGAACAGCTAAATTTGAAGTAACAGATGCTGGTAACAATGTGAATACGATGACATTAGTACCTACAGTGAAAAATGGAGAAAATATTGTAAATGCTGCTGATGTTGATGTCACAATCAAAAAAGGTGAAGTAGCATTAACTAAAACAGATGCTAACTATACAGATACTACTTTAACAAGTGGTGATAATGAATATACGGTAGAAGTCACTGTAAAAAATAAAGCTTTAGCTGGTAATACATTAGATGTTGAAGTGACAGGTACTGCAAGTCATAGTTAAGCAAAAAGCCGTCGAACGACGGTTTTTTTAAAAGGAGGTTCTCTTTAAGATAGAATATGTTAAAGGAGAGATTGTCATGCAATTGAGAAAAAAATGGCTAAAATTGATAAGTGCTGCCCTCTTGACAGTACTTTTATCATGTCTGTTAAGTGCTGTCTTTTGGCCGGAAAAGACTTCTCAATTCATCGGTTATCGTTTTTATACGGTATTAACGGATAGCATGGAGCCGATCATTCCTACACATTCTCTAGTATTCAGTAAACGGATTGATGAAGATGAACCATTGCAGCCAGATACTATCGTTACCTTTCATGCCAATCGTTTTGGTAAAGATATTTTATTGACGCATTATTTTAAGAAGACACAGGTCAAAGATGGAATAACTTATTATCGAACACAAGGTGCGAGTGCAAAAGATTATGATAATTATGAAACAACACGTTCAGATATTATCGGAAAATATATGTTTCATATTCCTTATTTGGGAAAGATCTTCCTCTTTCTAAAAAGCCCTTTTGGTTTACTCATGTATGCAGAATTAGCAGTGATTTTTCTGATAAATCGTGTGATACGCACACGATGGGAAGAAAAGGATACAGAAATCAAAGAAAAAGAAAAGGCATTATCAGAAGTAAAGAAACAAATGCAGAAAAGGCTATCCATCACAAAGCTTACTTCCTTTATCGATATGAATGACACGCTCCACCTGCATGGGACATTGACAAATTATTTTCCTGAAGCCGTTTCTTACATAGTTGCAAAACTGACTTTCTATGATGAGCAAAAACATGAACTCTTCCATGAAAAATGGTATCTCTGTGGTAAAGAAGGGATACTTGCTAAGGAAAGTAAAGATTTCTCTTATACGCATTTACATGCCAAAGATATAGTGCATTATCACATAGTTATTCTTTCGTATAAAAATATGGAGGATGCACAGGAGTGATGAAACATCACTTCTTTTTTTAAACGCATATTTGCGTAAAGGAGTGGGCAGAATATGCAAAATGAGGTACAATAGGATAGACGATTGATGAGGAGGCAAATGCTATGACGATTATTGAAAAACTAACAGCTTTGCGTTCGCTGATGAAAGAACGCCATATGGATGCCTATATCATTCCAACATCCGATTTTCATGAGACCGAATACGTGGGAGAACATTTTAAGGCAAGAAAATATATGTCTGGTTTTAGTGGGTCTCAGGGAACTTTAATCGTATGTCAGGATAAGGCAGCGTTGTGGACGGATGGGCGCTATTTTATTCAGGCTGAAAACCAGTTACAGGGAACAACGATTGATTTAATGAAACAAGGTGAAGAAGGCGTCCCTACGATGGAAGAATATTTATATGAAAATGTTTTTGAACATGGTACGGTAGGCTTTGATGGGCGCGTAATGAACACTGCCCTTGTGGAAAAACTAGCGGATAAATTACAGGCGAAAAAAAGTACTTTTGCTTGTGAAGAAGATTTGGTAGGAATGATCTGGAAAGACAGACCGGCATTGCCCAAAAAGAAAGGGTTCTTTTTAGAAGAGTGCTACAGTGGAGAAAGTACAAAAGAAAAACTGAAACGCATTCGTGCTGTCCTAAAACAAGAAAAAGCGACACATCATATCGTAACATCTTTGGATGATATTGCTTGGATCTTGAATATGCGTGGCTGGGATATTGCCCACTTCCCGGTAATGCTAAGTTATCTGATCATTGATGAAAACAGTGCATCCTTATATATTAATGAAAGCAAGCTTGATGATCAATTACGTGATAATTTGCAAGAAAATGCTATTGTCATATGTCCATACGATGCCATTTATGAGGATGTGAAAAAAATTGCCCAAGATGCTGTTGTGCTGTTGGATAAAACGATCGTGAATTATGCTATTACTTCAGGGCTGCATAAGGAGATTACCGTAATAAATCGTCCTAATCCTAGCCAACTTATGAAGGCGATGAAGAATCCGATTGAATTGGCGAATAATCGAAAAGCACACATTAAGGATGCGATTGCCATGTGTAAATTTATGTATTGGTTAAAAGCCAAGATCGGTAAAGAAACGATTACCGAAATCAGTGCCAGTGCATACCTGGAAACATTACGCAAGGAACAGGGCTGTTTCGATATCAGCTTTGATACCATATCGGCTTATAAGGAACATGCGGCAATGATGCATTATAGTGCCAATGAGGAAACAAATGCCGAATTGAAACCGGAAGGCATGTTATTGGTAGATAGTGGCGCACAGTATTTGGAAGGCACCACCGATATTACCAGAACCTTTGTGTTAGGTGCTATCAGTGATGAAATCAAGCATCATTTCACAACAGCATTGCGTTCCCATATCGCGTTATCAAAAGCACATTTCTTATATGGTTGTCGTGGCTTAAACTTGGATATTTTGGCAAGAGGACCATTATGGGATCTTGCTCTAGATTATAAATGTGGTACCGGTCATGGCGTAGGACATGTATTGAATGTTCATGAAGGTCCAAATGGTTTCCGCTGGCGCATTGTACCAGAAAGAAATGATAGCTGTGTATTAGAGGAAGGTATGACGCAGTCAAATGAACCGGGTGTTTATGTCGAAGGCTCTCATGGTATTCGTCATGAAAATGAAATGGTCGTATGCAAGGGTGAAAAGAATGAATATGGTCAATTTATGTATTTTGAAACCATTACGTTTGTGCCCTTTGATCTGGATGGTATTGATGCATCTTTATTAACACAGTATGAAAAAGCATGGTTGAATGCATATCATCAAGAAGTATATGAAAAGATTTCTCCTTATTTAAAGGAAGAAGAACAAAGCTGGCTTCGTGAAGCGACCAGAGCAATCTAAAAGAAAAGAGCTGCCCCCAAAAGGTAGCTCTTATTTTCATAATCGTCTTGAATGTTTATTTAATGAGGATTATCGGCCATCGTATCCCAAACGATATGAGGATCTTCATTAATGGCAGGAGTATCCTGATAAAGATTACTTACATCAAAATGATAATTGCTCATATCCAATGGTTGGCTGGCACCATCATATGCATTTACTACAGCATGAACTTCATTCTTGGCAAACAGATATACATCACTTTTGCCATACTCGCTAGAAAGGCTGGCGGTATATTGATTATCATATACGCCATTATCACTAGATATGGAAGAAATGGTCCATGGTTTCAAATCTTCTAATTCATTTGATACAAAGCTGGTAATTTGTGAAGTCGGCATATTGGTGATGACATAGTTTGGCGCAATATCTAACAGCTTATTAATATAAGTAATAGCGCTTGGTGAAATCAGTTTATTGATGATGGCTTTGATGATACGCTGCTGGGCGCGTTCACGGCCGGCATTGTCATAGCCTTCTGTCTTACGGTGCCGGGAATAAGCCAGTGCCTGTTTACCATTTAAATGCTGTTTACCTTTCTTCAGACAGATCAAATCTTCTTTCTTGAAACTGCGATTTTCATCCTGCTCACAGAAATTAATTTCGACATCCACATCAATGCCGCCAATCGTATCTACAATCTCAATCAGTGAATTGAAACTGACACGGGCATAATAATCAATCGGGATATTGAAAAACTGTTCAATGGTTTCCACACTTGCATCCACCCCATATAAACCGGTATGTGTCAGTTTATCATTTGCATTTTGTAATGCTGTATTCGGAATAAAACCATCTCTAGGCAACGAGACCATATCAATGTGATTGGCCTTGGGATTGACGATTAAGATCAGATTCGTATCTGTACGTGTCTGTTGATCTGGAGAACCCATATTATCCAGACCGCTCAGATATATCGTAAAAGGCTGTTCTGTAATATCTTTTTCTTCCTTTTGACTGCTTTCCTTTGGTTTTTCAATCGTGTCAAGAATGGTGACTTGTTTTTCAAAATCTTTCATATTAGATTTTGACATACCATAATATACATCACTCATGACAATCGCCTGTACTTCATTTAGGCTAAGATCTGATAATAAGGTTGTATAATCCAGCTCTTCCTTTACCTGCATATTGGCGATAGAAGATCGTAACTGTTTTTGTGCATAGGCAGCATTTTTCTTATCTACTCCATTTTGAAAACCGATGGTTTTATTTGCCAAGTCTTTGATAGAGGAAATATTGCTGTTCTTAGCGGTTAAGATATGTAATTTGGTAATAGAACTTTGGGCATTTTGATTCATGCGATTGATAGTCATGCGTGATTTATTTAAGAAATACCCGCTGCCTCCGATGATGACACATAATACAATGATGAAGGCACGTTTAACCAGGATAAACCATTTTGGCATCTTGCGTAAACTGACAAGGAATAATCCGATAAAAATAAGGAAAATTACGACTGCACCCATGAATACCCAGGTATGTGGAAGAATACCAAAGCTAAAGGCAATGGTAAAAGAAATAATACTGATGATTAAGAAGATCAATAAAAAGAAAAGATCAATTGTTCTTGTATAATAACGCTTCGGTTTCTGCGCTTTTTTTGTCTGCTTCATGTAAACACCCCATTAAATAAAGTTATCTGTTTTATTATAATATAGTCGCAAAGAAAATACTATTTTGTTTTTCTGAATATTTTGTAATATTCCCATTCCTTCCATATGGCTGCCCCTGCTGCGATCATCATTTTTTATCTTAGAAAACAAGTGCCACCTTCATCATACAAGCAGCCAGAAAGAAACCTTGTCGAAGTATGACGACTATGCAAAGTACATTGCATCTAAGCGAGTTAAAGGTTTGTAAAGATTTGCGAAGAAATTCATTTTATATTAAGGAAATCATGAGGAAAGTATAGTATAATAAGCGGGAGGTGATTTTGTGTCGTTTTTAGAACATTTAAACAAACAGCAGGTAGAGGCGGTTCATACAGTAGATCAGCATCTGCGTATCATTGCAGGAGCTGGCAGTGGAAAGACGCGTGTCGTGACGACCAGAATCGCGTATCTGATAGAAGAGATGCAGGTGTATCCTAATAAAATATTAGCGATCACTTTTACGAATAAGGCAGCTAAAGAAATGAAGGAACGTGTAGAAGGAATGCTTGGCGAGGTGGCTAAGGCTGTCCAGATCTCAACAATTCATTCCTTTTGTGTACGTCTGTTAAGAGAGGATATCTTAGAAGTAGGCTATCCTCGCAATTTTACGATTTTGGATAGTGATGATCAAAAAAGCATTTTACGGGATGCTTATAAACAAATGCAGATTGATGTGAAAAGCTACAGCTATAATTCCATGTTGGGCTATATCAGTGCCAATAAAACTAATTTTGTAGATCCTGTGATGGCAAAAGCGAATGCCGGACCATGGGCAGGAGAGCAGATCAAGGCTGATGTGTATGCTTATTATGAAAAACGTCTGAAAGAGATGTATGGGTTAGACTTTGATGATTTGTTAATTTTTGCTTACCGTATCTTAAAGGATAAAGAAGAAGTACGGGCAAAATGGCAGCGTCGTTTTACATATATCCATGTTGATGAGTTTCAGGATGTGGATAATTTACAGTATGCTATCATACGTCTGTTAGTAGGTGATCACAGCTATTTATGTGTGGTCGGTGATCCGGATCAAACCATTTATACTTGGCGTGGTGCGCAAGTGGATATCATCATGAATTTTGAACGTGATTTCCCTGACAGTAAGACGGTCATTTTGAATCAGAATTATCGTTCTACACAGCCGATATTGAACGGGGCGAATGCCTTGATCCGCAATAACCGCAATCGTATTGAGAAAGACTTATTTACGGAAGTGGAAGGGGATAATCCCATCATTCACTTTACGGCAATGGATGATGTCAATGAACCGGTTTGGGTTGCCAGCCGTATCATGGCTTTATCCCACAGCGGTGTTTGCTATCGGGATATAGCGGTATTGTATCGTTCTAACTATTTATCACGCGGACTGGAAAAAGCGTTGTTGGATTTTCGCATCCCTTATCGTATTTATGGGGGCATTCGTTTCTATGATCGTGCAGAAATCAAGGATGCGTTAAGCTATTTACGTTTGTTGGCACCAAAACAAGAGGATGATGAAAAGGAATTGTATAAAAACCTTTCCATCAAACGAATCATCAATATGCCCAAACGCGGTATTGGCGCAAAAACGATGGAGCTGATTGAGCAGCAGGCGGAACACGATAATACCAATATGTATGAAATAATCAAACAGTATGAAATCGGCAAAGGCAAGGCAAAGGCTAATATTCAGGCATTTGTGGCGTTGATTGAAGAATGCCGTCAGCTGGTGGATGAAATCAGCATTGATCAACTGTTGGAAAAGGTATTGGAAGATAGTGGCTATCTGGATATGCTGCGGGAAGATAAAGAAATCGAGCGATTGGAAAATATCAAGGAATTGATTAGCGATATCGCCGACTATGTGGAAAATAACCCGCAGGGATCCTTACAAGAATATTTACAGGAGATTTCTTTATATACCGATAAAGAGGCAGATAGCAGTGGTGATTTTGTACAGTTAATGACGATTCATGCGGCAAAGGGATTGGAATTTGATAATGTCTTTGTATACAGTTTGTGTGAAGGAATATTTCCAAATGATAAAAGTGTTATCGAGGGAGGTCAAGCAGCTTTGGAAGAAGAGCGCCGATTGGCCTATGTGGCCTTTACCCGCGCAAGAAAACAGCTGTTTTTATCAGACTCTTATGGGTATAGCTATGTCTTAGATAAGCTAAAGACAACCTCACGGTTTGTTAAGGAACTGCCGGAAGAATACTTAGAAGAAGTTGGCGCTAAGCCACGAAATCATTTTGCGAGTGATGTTGATACATTTACCGGAAATGCCTTTTTATCCTCTCAAGCACCGCAGTTTCATGAGGAACATCAGGATGATATGATCCAAACGTTCCCTAATGATGAAGAAACGTCGATGGGTGGGGCAAAGGCGAGTCAAAATGATAGAAAAAGTGAAATGAAACATAAGAAAAAGGGCAGAATACGTAAAGGAGATTTGGTGAATCACAGTGTCTTTGGTGATGGTGTGGTCATTAAACTGGAAGGTGAACTTGCGGCAATTGCCTTTGATAAGCGATTTGGCATTCGTAAGATCAATGTGAATCATCCATCTCTAAGCAAGAAATAGGAGGCTGACATATGGACGTGCAACAGCGTATATTAGCATTACGAAAACAATTAGATACTTATGCGTATGAATATTATGTATTGGATCAGCCCAGTGTGCCAGATGCGGAATACGATCAGGCATATCAGGAGCTGTTAAAGCTAGAGGATACTTACCCGCAATATCGAGATCCCAATTCAATTACCCAAAGAGTTGGCGGTGTGGTTTTAGATGTGTTTACCAAGGTAACACACAAACAGCAGATGTTGTCCTTAAGCAATGCTTTTAATTTGGAAGACTTGCAGGCTTTTGACGAACGTGTGCGCAGTATCGTGCCAAAGGTGAGCTATGTGGTAGAATTGAAAATGGATGGACTTGCCATTTCTTTACATTATCACGATGGCCGCTTTGTACAGGCGGTGACCCGCGGCGATGGCTTTGTGGGTGAAGATGTAACCAATAATGTTCGTACGATTGCTTCCATTCCGATGCACATTGAACGCATGGGCGATGTGGAGGTACGTGGAGAAGTCTTCATGCCAAAGAAAAGCTTTGCGGAACTCAATGCGCAACGTGAAAAGAATGGCGAAGATGTTTTTGCGAATCCCCGCAATGCGGCAGCTGGCAGTATTCGTCAATTAGATAGTAAAATTGCGGCTAGTCGAAAACTGGATGCGTTCTTATATTATTATGAGGATGCTTTAGGCGCTGGGATACAGACACATGAAGAAGCGTTAGAAACAATGGAACAGCTGCATATCAAGGTGAATCCATTACGTCGAGTATGTAACAGCATGGATGAGGTATGGAGCTTTATTCAGGAAATGAGTGAGCAGCGTAATGATCTTCCATATGAAATTGATGGTATGGTCATCAAAGTGAATGAATTGACAGCCTGGGAACAATTAGGTACGACCGTGAAAGCCCCAAGGTATGCCATTGCCTATAAATTTCCGGCTGAAGAAGTTGTCACTAAGCTGCTAGATATTGTCTTAACCGTAGGAAGAACCGGTCGGATTACCCCCAATGCGGTGTTGGAACCGGTTCGTGTAGCCGGTACTAGTGTATCAGCAGCACAGCTGCATAATGAGGATATGATCAAGGAAAAAGATATTCGTATTCAGGACGATGTTGTTGTGCGCAAAGCCGGAGATATCATTCCGGAAGTTGTACGGCCATTGATCGAGCGTCGCAACGGAACACAGGCGCGTTATGTGTTCCCTAAGGAATGTCCGGTATGCGGCAGTGCGTTAGTGAGATTGAGCGATGAAGCAGCGCATTATTGTATCAATCAGGATTGCCCGGCCCGCGTTGTGGAAAGTATTATCCATTTTGCCAGTCGTGATGCCATGGATATTGATACCTTAGGCGATAAAAAAGTCGAATTCTTCCATAAGGAAGGGTTGTTAAATACGATCGAGGATATTTATCATTTAAAAGATCATAAAGAAACAATTTTACAGATGGAAGGCTTTAAGGAACGTTCTTATCAAAAACTTATTGATGCTATTGAAGCAAGCAAACAGAATCCTTTAGAGGATTTGGTCTATGGCTTAGGCATTCGTCAGGTTGGCAAAAAAGCAGCCAAAGTCTTGGCAAAACATTTCCTTACGATGGAGAAACTTATGGCCGCAAGTGAAGAAGAGCTGGTTGCTATCAAAGATATTGGCGATATTACAGCGCAAAGTATCGTGGCCTTCTTCCGAGAACCTAAGAATGTGGAATTGATTGATCATCTGCGTGGCTTTGGTTTACGTATGGATAGTGAGGAAGAAATCATTCAGGAAAGTATGTTCACTGGTAAGACCGTTGTCTTAACTGGAAGTTTGCAACAGATGACACGCAATGAAGCTAAGGAGCTTTTAGAATCCTTAGGTGCTAATGTGAGTGGCTCTGTATCAAAAAAGACAGATCTGGTCATTTATGGCGAAGCTGCCGGCAGTAAACTGACAAAGGCGCAAAGCTTAGGCGTTGCGACGATGGATGAAGCAACCTTTTTACAGGAGGTGAAGACATCATGAAACATAAAACAACAGGATTACTTGCCTTAGCGGCTATCCTAGTAGTAAGCGGCTGTAACAGTAGTTCCAATAAACCGAAAAAAGATACAACCAGTGAAGAGACCACAGTCATTCATGAAGGTGACTATGCGGCTTTACTGCCCTTTGAGGCAAGCAGTTCACGCATCAAACATGCCTATACGACCAATTTGAATGAAGCGATGATCATTGGGGTAGGAATGATGAACCTTTCCAAAGAACATTTTTCACCGGATGATTATGCTTATAAGGAAAGTCAGTTTTTGAGCTATGATGCCTTAGATGCGACAGGACTTGATCGTGTCGGTTTATTAGGCAGAACGAGTGAAAAGAATCCGAATGGTATGAATCCGGCAATCGGTACCGAAATTGATACCAATAACGGAAAGAAAAAAATTGGCAGTCAGGATGTCTTACTTATTGATATCTATGAGCTAGACTGGTATGATGGTAAGGATTTAGAAGGGTTATCTTTAGGTATTGTCCTCAATGATGAAATTGGTGACAGTGTCAATCCAGACATCGTAAGTGATGCGAAATTACGGGCGTATGGGGAAGAGGTAGGCCGTAAGGTTGTCAGCTACTTGCGTAAGACCCATCCGGAAATCGGCCAAAAGACACCAATCTATGTAACCTTATTTAAGGAAAGCGGTGTGAATACGACCTTACCGGGAACCTTTATAGAAGAAGCCTATTTTGAATCCAAGACGATTGGTGAATACAGTAGGCTGAATGAAGCTTGGGCCTTATTCCCAAGCAGTGCCGCAACAAAGCTAGACAGTACCAATGCGACTTACTTTGATCGCCTGGTAAAAGAAATCAAAAATTTCTTCCCGGAAGATACTGCCGTGATTGGTACCGGACATTTCAAGGATAAGGAATTAGCATCCTTAACAATTGATATTTCCATGCATGCGAAGACATGGCCGGAAGCCAATGCGATGATGCAGAAGGTAAATTCATCGCTGTCAATTTTCTCTAGCACTAGCTTTGCAATTAAGGTGCGTTTAAAAAGCGATGATGTCTTAATTGGCGCAATGCAAAGAGAAAAAGGCAGCAGTAAGGTAACCGTTATACAATTAATGGAGTAGGAGGAACATATGGAAGCGTATAGTGCAGAATATTTTAAGAAACTGGCGCATGATATCATGTTTGATGTCAGCGATGATGAAGTCGTCGAGCTGCAGGCAGAGTTTAAAGAACTGCTGTCACAGATTGATGTACTAAATGAAATTGATACCGAAGGTGTGGAAGAGATGATCTATCCATTCGAAGCAGAAACAAAATTCCTGCGTGAAGATGTGGTCGCAAATGTAATCTCTCAGGAAGATGCTTTAAGCAATGCGAAAAGCGTAAAAGCAGGACATGTACATGTACCAAAGGTGGTGAAGTAAGATGGATTTTGAAAGAGCGAGAATCGAAGATGTCGAAACACGTGTAAAAAGCGCTGTTGAAAGAGCAAAAGAAAAACAAGAAGAGCTCAATGCTGTTGTAAGCTTTGTCGATGTGGATAGCCAGTTAGCTGATTTAGCGAACAAAGATCCACATGCTCCTTTGTATGGCATGCCAATCGTATTAAAAGACAATGTGAATATGAAGGGTGTTAGAACAACTGCCAGCTCTCGTATACTGGATAACTATATTCCTGTATATGATGCACATATCAGTGAAAAACTGAAAGAAGCCGGTGCGATTGTCATTGCCAAATCTTCTATGGATGAGCTAGGCATGGGTGGAACGAATAAGAATGCCTATACCGGCAAGGTTAATAATCCTTGGGATCCAACGCGTATTTCCGGAGGCAGTTCCGGAGGTAGTGCAGTATTGGTTGCTAGTGGAGTAGTACCTTTTGCCATCGGTACCGATACCGGGGACAGTGTACGTAAACCAGCTGCTTATAATGGCATTATCGGTATGAAACCAACCTATGGTAGAATTTCTCGTTACGGTATCATTCCTTATGCGAGCAGTTTGGATCATGTGGGATATTTTACCACAGCCATTGAAGATGCTGCTGTGGCATTGGAAGTATTAGCAGGAAGAGATGATCGTGATATGACCAGCTCTTATGAACCGGTACCAAACTATGCAAGCGATATCAACAGTGATATCAAAGGCAAGAAGATTGCGATATTGGATAATGTACAAGAAGCCATTACCAATGCTGAAATCAAAGAAAACTTTGATGCGCTGATGAAAAAATTACAGGCTAGAGGAGCCATCGTTGAGCATGTACGCTTTGATGATAAGCTGATGCGTGCGATGCTGCCGGTCTATTACATCATTGCCAATGCCGAAGCTACAGCGAACCATTCCAATTTAGATGGTATCCGCTTTGGTATGCGTGAAGATGGGGCAAGTGTGGAAGAAGTCATGATCAATTCCCGTACCAAAGGCTTATGTCCTTATGTACGTAAACGTTTTGTCATCGGCAGCTACTCTTTATTTGAAGAAAACCAGGAAAAAATCTTCCGTAAGGCACAAAAAGTACGCCGTTTGATCGTTGAAGAACTGAAAAAAGCATTAGCTGGTTATGATATCGTGATTGCGAGTGCATCCGGCATGATTGCGCCAAAAAGTGAAGACAGCCAGGATGAACACCTAAGCAAGGATGTCTTGGTTGCCGAAAACTATATGGTTATGGGGAATTTCTCCGGCTATCCAAGCATGAGCATGCCAACCGGCTTTGTGGAAGGTATGCCAATCGGTATTAATATGACCGCAAAACCATTTGCTGAACAAACCTTATTTAATATCGGAAAAGCTATTGAAGAAGAAACCGGCTTAAAAGGAAATGATGTGGAGGTGGACGCATGAAATACGAAACAGTCATTGGAATTGAAATCCACTGTGAATTAAAAACGAAGACAAAAATGTTCTCCTCAGCACCTGTCGCTTTTGGAGAAGTTGCCAATACCTGTGTCAATGAAGTGGACTTAGGTCATCCTGGAACATTGCCATGTGTCAATAAGGAAGCCGTAAAGCTCGCAATTAAAGCAGCTACAGCATTAAAATGTGAAATTGATCCACTCGTAAAATTTGACCGTAAGAATTACTATTATTCTGATTTGCCAAAAGGCTTTCAGATTACTCAGCAGTTTCATCCTATCGGAAAAGGTGGCTGCATTCATATCGAAACCAAGGATGGCGTAGAGAAAGACATTCGCATTAACCGCATCCACATGGAAGAAGATACCGCAAAACAGTTTCACTCAGAAGCCGGTACATTGATTGACTTTAACCGTGCCGGTACGCCTTTGATTGAGATTGTCAGTGAACCAGATATCCGCAATGGGGCAGAAGCTGCCGCTTATGTCGAAAAGCTGAGAACATTATTGTTGTATTTAGGTGTTTCGGATGTAAAGATGGAAGAAGGCAGCATGCGTTGTGATGTCAATGTATCCATTCGTGAAGCAGGTAGTGATACCTTTGGCACAAAGACGGAGGTCAAGAACCTAAACTCTATTTCCAATGTGCAAAAAGCCATTGATGCGGAAGTAGAACGTCAGATTGCACTTGTCAGCAAGGGTGAAAAAGTTGTACAGGCTACACGTCGTTATGATGAAACGCAAAAGACGACGATTCTAATGCGTAAAAAAGAAGGCGATGTGGATTATAAATTCTTCCCTGAACCAAATATTCCACCAATTCGTTTAGATGCTGCATGGATCAAGGATATTCAGGAACATATGGAAGAATTACCAGATGAACGTAAAGCACGTTATATGAAAGAAAATGGTTTAAAGGAATACGATGCCAGTGTTCTGGTTGCCAATCGTGACTTAGGTGATTTCTTTGATGCCGTATGTGAACATACGAAAAACTTTAAGAAAGCAGCAAACTGGGTCATCGTAGAATTGCCGGCAGCTTTGAATAAGGACAATATCAAATTTGCCAACAATCCATGTGAGCCAAAGCATTTAGCTGCTATGATCAATATGGTAGAAGCCGGAGAAATCAGTGGCAAACAGGCGAAGATTGTCTTTGAAGAAATCATGAAGGGAAAAGATCCAAAAGTCGTTGTGGAAGAAAAAGGTATGAAGCAGATGAGTGATACCGGTGAACTGTTGGCAATGGTTACCAGTGTATTAGATGCCAATCCTCAATCCATTGAAGACTTTAAAAACGGAAAAGACAGAGCCGTTGGTTTCTTAGTTGGTCAAGTCATGAAGGCCAGCAAAGGACAGGCAAATCCGGCTTTAACGAACAAACTTATTCAGGAAGAATTAAAGAAAAGATAGCTTTTTCCAATGAAATTTAGTACAATGAATATTGTCAGGAGTGATAATATGGCGAAAAAAGGCAAAAAACAGACGACTGATAAACAGACGACTGGAAAAGCAAAACATACGAAAAGCAGAATTCTTTATTGGATTGCCGCTGTGGTAATTCTGATACCGGTGTTGCTTTTAGGTTATATTTATTTAAGTGCCAAAGAGAGTGCCGGCACGCCAACGGTTGGAAGTCGTTTTGACAATTCCCTTGATCCGGCAATCACAGAAGAACAATTAACAAAGGTAAAGGATGCTTTAAAATTTGATGGTGCAGAAAATGTGGAAGTCAATTTAAAGAGTGCTACCTTGCGCATTACTATTGATTTAGATGATAAAGCAGGCAGTAGTAAGGTGAAAAGTGTCTTAAATGATGCCTATGATAAGGTTGTTAAAATATTACCGGTCAAGACATATTTCACTAATCAAAAAGATGTGAGAATGTATGACCTGGATATTCATGTGTACAATTTCATCCCGGAAGGTGATGACACAAGCGGATGGGTGTATAAGGAAAAGGTGAAAAACGCCTCTGCGAAGAAAGCAGTAACCGATACCTTAAGCAGTGCCCGTAATAAGAAACAGGCAAATAAACTGTTGGAAGAACAGAAAAAGGATAAATAACAGAAAAGGGCGTAATGCCCTTTTTTAAGGAGTATGGGTATGAAGAAGAACGAACATGTATTTGGTGTATGCAGCGGCTATACAAGTGATGGGCATGGGGTTGTGAAAATTGATGGCTTTCCACTGTTTGTCAAAGGTATGATGGATAAAGAAAGTGGCGAGCTTGTTGTTACGTTGGTAAAAAAGAGTTATGGGTTTGCGCGTTTATTGAAGCTGGATAAGGTGAATGAAGAACGTGTAAATCCAGCTTGTCCAATCGCAAAACAATGTGGTGGCTGTCAGCTGCAGCATATGTCTTATAAAGAACAACTGGCATTTAAGAAACAGAAGGTGCAGGATGTTATTGAGCGCATTGCGAAATTGAATGTGCAAGTGGAAGATGTCTTAGGTATGGCACAACCTGATCATTATCGCAATAAGGGGCAGATACCGGTAGGTGTTGTAAAAGGACAGGTCGTAACAGGGTTTTATCGTATTAATTCCAATACGATCATTGATACGGATAGCTGTGGCATTCAAAGTGAAAAGATCAATGCGGTGTTACAGACGATGCGAAGCTTGTTTAAAAAGTATGGAAATGCCGGTGTATTCCGTCATTTGTTAATTAAACATGCCTTTGTGACAGGAGAAGTCATGGTTGTATGGATCGTGCGACAGAAGAAGTTTGCACATAGGGAAGAAATGGTGCAGGAGTTAGTACAAACGATACCGGAGATTAAAAGCGTTGTGTTGAATCTGAATACACGTGAGGACAATGTGATTTTAGGGAAACAGGAAGAGGTACTGTATGGGGAGTCGTTTATTACGGATGAAATTAACGGATTGAAGTTTCATATTTCCGCGAAATCGTTTTATCAGGTGAATCCTGTGCAGACAAAGGTGCTGTATGGAAAAGCGTTGGAGTTTTGTAATTTAAAGGGAAATGAAACAGTCATTGATTTATATTGTGGCGTGGGGACTATTAGTATGTTTTTGGCGCAGAAAGCTGGGAAGGTCATCGGTATTGAAATCGTTGAGCAGGCGGTGCGTGATGCCAGAGAGAATGCGGCCTTGAATGGCTTGGATAATGTGAAATTTGTGTGCAGTGATGCAGCGGCGTATGCGAAGAAGATGAGTGAGCAAGGGGGAAGAGCGGATGTTGTGGTAGTGGATCCACCGAGAAAAGGGTGTGATCAGGTGACCTTGGGTAGTATCGTGCAGATGGCACCAGAGCGGTTGGTGTATGTGTCGTGTGATCCGGCAACGTTGGCAAGAGATTTACGGATTTTGGAGGGGAAAGGGTATCGTGTTGAGGTGGTGCAGCCGGTGGATATGTTCCCGTGGACGCATCATGTGGAGACGGTTGTCTTGCTTTCCAAGGGCGAGGTCGACTCAAAAAAGATTCGGGTTGAGTTCTCTTTGGAAGATATGGATATGTCCGAATTTCAGGATGGGGCAACATACACGCAGATAAAGGAGTATGTACTGGAACATAGTGGATTAAAGGTATCCAACCTATATATTTCGCAGATTAAACGGAAATGCGGGATTGAGGTA
Source organism: Longicatena sp. 210702-DFI.1.196 (assembly GCF_020563125.1). NCBI lineage: Bacteria > Bacillati > Bacillota > Erysipelotrichia > Erysipelotrichales > Erysipelotrichaceae > Longicatena > Longicatena sp. 210702-DFI.1.196. The sequence continues at coordinate 28,655 of NZ_JAJCPX010000010.1, forward strand.
GGAAAGAATTACAATCTGCCGAAATCAGATGATTCCAGACAACCCCAGTGTCCGCCGGAAAAAGAGGAAGCAATCCGAGAAGCATTCAAATATTTTGGGATGATTTAACATCCCGCAAAATGGAGGTTTCTTATGGATAGATTGATTTCTTGTGAGTTTAATATGGATACCGCTTGTGTGGAATTGAAATTCTTTGATGGCAGTATGCTTGCTATTGATACGATTGCGGTGGAGAACGAAGTTGCCGACAATATGTATCAGCGTTCGGAGTTGGACTGGCTGATCTACAATAAGCCGTTGGAATATGCACAGCTTGTACTTGGTGGTAATTTGGAACAGTATATACATGGAACGCCGGAACATCAATTGATTGATTAAACTATATAAACATAACACAGTCCACTGGTTCAGATGATCAGTGGACTGTGTTTCATTGTTGCTTAATGAGTCATTTCCATAAATTGCTGATAAGTAAGAATATTGTCTTCACCTACCAAGGTTTTCAAAAAAGCTTTGAATGCGGCATCCATTGGCACAGTAATAAAAAAGAACAGCCGCTTCTTGGGTCTTGAGCAACAAACATAGAAAAGATTCCGGTTTCGTTCATACGATGCTTCTTTGCCTTTAGGAATAGTAGCATGACCCGTTATCATGGGTGCATAGGTTTCAAATTGGTACTGATTCCATCCCTTGCTGATAACAAAAACAACATTGTCGTATTCTTCGCCTTTTACGCCATGTTCCGTTGAAAATTGTGCGTCTGGATATAGAAAATTCCTAACAGCAATAAATTGCGCATAATCCAGCTGTAAAAACTGTTGAATTGTAGCTTCTGATGCATACATTGTTTCTGGAGCATCCTTATAAAGTCGGTACCATCCATCCACTTTAGGCGGAATGGGTATCAGTTGACTATGAATGATTATCTCCAAAACATCTATAACTTTTTGGGTGCGAACTTCTGTTAGCTGGTTATACAGCGTTTTCCATTTGGTTTTTTCAGATTTCATTGTAATTGGATATCGCTTTATTCCGAGCGTGTCAAAAAGCAACTGGGTGTTCGAAGTATCAAGCGCATGATATATCGGTTCTATCGTATCAGCAAAGAAAATAAGAAAAGGATCTTCCTTGTTGCGCAACCCATCATCCAGTATATCCAAAAGTTGCTCGTAACCTTGTTGGGAAGCAAGAACTTTGTGCGTAATCATCAGAACTTTAAGATTCTCGTCAGGGGGTGTATTCTGTTCAATTTTTGCTCTGATAGTGTTCAGTCTTGTCCTCAACTCGGCCGCAGGCAATTCATTTTTGAAATTGCGTTCTGTGCGACGAACTCCTGAATAATCATCACACGTAATCACTAAAACTTCACCGTCAAATCCATCAATGGCTGATTTTTGCGGCAACTCAGGGCGGATATCATTTAAAAGTTGAACAATCCTTGGAGCAGATCGGAAATTCGATCCCTTCTTTATTATCTCGATTTTTTCGTGTTCAATTTCTCCACAGGCTTTGTTTGACTGATAGATGGTTTGCCAGGCATCGCCGAAAAAGCCGAACTGAGGTCCAACACCTTTTGCTATAAAAAACTCAATAAAGCGATCAATAATCGGTTTATAGGAGTCTTGGTATTCATCAATCAGAATCAAAGGGTATTTATCCGCAAATACCCGGCGAAATTTAGCGTTATCAAGAAGCAGGCAGAAGAGATTTAGAACGTCGTCATGATAAAGGTACTGAATTCCATTTTCCTTGTAACGATGTCCCAAAGTATATGCAACTTCGGTGACTTGATTAAAATCACCTTCGTCTGGCAGATAATCAGGATTTGTTGTGACAGCATCAATCAAGACGCTTTGATATTGTTTGATGGCATTCCATGCAAAAGAGTGGATTGTGGAAGGAATAATAAACGAGTCTTTTGCAAGCCGTTCTGCAATGACATCTACTGCTGCATTTGTATAGGTGATACAGACTACATTCTGTTTTTTTCGGCTGTAATCAGACCATTTATGTTCCTGTATCCACTCAATAGCTCGATTCAGAGAGTAAGTCTTGCCAGAACCCGCACCGGCTTCAACACGGAAACTGTGTCCAGACTTAAGTGTTTCGATAATCTGTGCATCAATCTTATCAGCTTCAGCTTTTGCAAGATCGTAATTTGCACCAATATACTCTCCACCCATGAACCGGCACCTCCTTACTCAAGAACTCTTTGGTCATTTAACCATTTTAATCCGGATTTTATGTAATCAGGAACGCAATAATCGGAATATTTGTAAATCAAATCGAGAGCAAAATCTGTTTTACTCTTACCCGTAAATTCAAGCTTCTTCTCGCTTATTCTATTACCTAAATTGTAATGCTTTCGATTGACATTGCGGATGGCTTCTTCCAAAGAATGTCCACATAATCCATTTTCAGTAGTTTGGAACTCGATATGGCATTTTTCTCTGGTTTTGTCATCTGCTGTCATAGCAATAATTTCCGAAAGGTCGATTTTTGAGGTATCATCCTCAGGAATCCCCTTATTTCTACGAATCCACCATTTAATTGTTTCGTTAGATGTCGTCTCGCCTTCGCTAACCACTACCGACTTTTTTACGGTCTTTCCGCCTCTTCCTTTTCGATCTGCTACAGAATCTAAGTCGGTAAGGATCAGGCATGGAACTCCTAAAAATTCAATAAACGGAATGAATTTATGTGCATAGGCCCCGCCGATTTCAATTAAAGCATAATACTGTGCAGATAAAGGATATTTACAAGAACCAAACACCCCAGCTGTTTCGCATTTCTCAATCATGTCGGGCAATAGCAACCGTTCACAAGCACCTTCGACGAAAATGGCTTTATCCGCAAAAAACAAATCACATTTAGTCAAAGTTAAATACTTCCGGATAAAATCTACATTATCGGGATTGGCCTGAGCGAAGGTGTTCAAATTCTTGTAAATCACACCGGCGGTAGACTTTTGTGCATACCGAACTTTTGCAAACTCCATAGTATTAGCTATATGAGCGGAATGCGAGGTCAGAAAAGTTTGTATTTTGACAGTGGATAGATTGCTAAGAAACTTTTCCAAATATGCCGCAAAAGCGGTCTGCATTTGTGGATGCATATGTGATTCTGGCTCCTCAATAAAGAGCAACGGAACACACGCAACACCACGTTTCTTAATATCCTTGGCAAATGCAGCAAGAAGGAACTCCATTTTGATCAGATTTTTATAACCAAGGCCATTGTGGGAACTCGGCAAACTTTCGTTTGCTGTGCCGGATATATAAGATAGCTTGGTCTGATTCTTGATCTGATCGTCGATGCTGAGCTGCGTTGTAACCCCAAGCTTTAATTCCTCTATGTTGGGATAACCAAAGCCAATAGAATTGTTCACAACAGAACTTAGAATTTCATCACTCTGCTTTTGAACATCGTTATTGGCTTTTTCCACTATTGAGCGTAACCGTTTTATTTCTTCGGCAACATCTGGATCCAGTTCTGCTTCGCTCGTATCAAAGAATCCGGATATTAACGATCCAAGAGAACTTTTATGTGTGTCATCTTCACCAAGAACTCGTTCAGCAGGAATTGCATGGAATGGGAACAGATCATGTAATTCCTTGTGGCTTTTTACCTGTTTGTCGTCCGGGTTATTTGGGTTGATGGCATATACGGTTAGTCCAAACAATTTGCCGAAATTATCGGCAAGCACTTTATGAGCATCTTCGCTTGGTGAAAAGGCATCATCCTTATAATAACTGCTTTCCAAGAGTGTCCACAAGGTTTTCTCGTCGGTTTTTAGGCGATACTCCGCACGGATTAGAGCAGTTGTTGTGTCCACATCCACATCAATGATAAATGGCGACAAAGCACCTAAGTTATCATCCGGATCGTCCAAAGAATAATCCACTAAGAACTCTATGGAAATAATCTCGATCTGCTTACAAAGATCTTCATAAGAGAGCTTTTTCTCCATAAATAGAGCAATTTTAGTATAGAAATCTTCTCGCCTTAATAGTGGATAGTCATCGAAACATAAGACTTCTCCATCCAGGACATTTCTAATGCACGAAAAACAGGATGTTTTAGCGGTGTTGTTTCTGCCAACAATTAAGGTTGTCTTAGGATCGACTTCCAACTCGGCATCAATAAGCAATCTATAGTTTTTAACTGTAATTTTTGTTAATTGCATATATGCCTCCATTTTTTTCTGTAGTAATGCGGTTAATCGTTTGCAACTACAGGAGAAGTTTTTTCTTTTGAATCCAGATACGCCAAATACTGTTTATACTTCCTGAGCATTAGATTTTTGGTGTACTGCTCCATATATTTATAATCAGGAGTACCATCGTCTGTAACCGGAAGCATGATTCTGGTATTTGCCATGCGTTCTGCGTTGAATTTGTACAGATAGCCAAACTTGCTTTTCTGTTGTAGAATAGTTACTTTCATGAACAACAACACAAACTCATTATCTTCATGGTGCTTCAAGTGAAATCTTTTGACATCATCGGAGAAAATGCACTCATACGGGTGGTAAAAGCCGATAACCATACCGTTTCCGTTGTAATTTACGCCGAGCACATTCTTGTCCAAGGATATATTCGTATCATTTACAAAGCGTGCAACGCCGTTGCTATTATCCAATGCCCCAATGAAAGGCCGATTGCCGGGTGTTGAATTCGCTGCCACAAGTCTTTTGCCAGGGAAAATATCAAAAACATCAGAAATCAAGAAGGCGTCCCAATCCTTTTGGCATGGTTTAGGAATTTCATTGTGTTCACTTAATTCAATGACTCGTTTTCGTGCATATTTTTGATACTTTGTCAGCAATATCGCTCTTTTTTGCTGAGTATATTGTGACATATAGTCATAATCAGGTTTCCCGTCAGTATTTATAGGTAACATTGTCTGGGTACTTAGTAGTCGACGGCCAGTCCAACTGTGTCCGTGCGAGAAAATCGCTTTGTTTGAACTGAGACACTTGGCAATAAAAACACCACTATTTTCTGAAAGTTCAGCGTTATAACCACTTGATGTTTTACCATTCATACCGATGAAATCCATAGGTATGTAATGTGCTAACCCAGCAGCACCATCGCCTAACTGAACAAAAACGATAGCATTTCCGTTGGAAATCCATTCGGGGTGCTCCTTTGCACTGCACATAGAAGCAAAACCATTATTTGTTTTTGCAGCTGCTATATATGGAACATCATCACCTTTGATAAGCTGTCCAGTTGTTTTCCCTTTGGTGGCTTTGATTTCATCAAAAAGACTTTCAACATTGAATGCGGCCCAATTTTTTTCGTCAATCTTTTTCATGGTTATCATTGCCTCCAAATAAATATTCTCTGTTTTGCATAACCATAGAAAATTCAAAAGTCAAATAATCTCCAATAGCCTTCTCAAAATCAGCATCCGTTGGTATTTCATCATTGAAATAGAAGAAGGAATGCAACCACTCATCCTCGGCTTTCACCATAGATTCTACACAGAATTTTGAAGGAGCTTCAACACGACCATTCCAAACATCAAGCAAATGTTGACGCTTATCCTTAGCCGAATCCCCTTCAACAAGTCCAACATGTGCATGTACTTCATATCCATCATCTCGAAAATCAATGAATTTGCAAAGTTTGCCACTAGGATGCGGCTCATGAGCTGTGAATACAGCAATAACAGGGTTGGTTCCAACCCCATAGAAAGTATCAGTATTGCAGGTGATGACGCCTTCCAGAGTATGGTGTTTCAAAATATTTTCCTTAAAAGCCTGTTCATCTTTGGTCTTGCCAGTCATAGATGACTGTGGAACAATTACCGCAGCCCTTGCACCTTCGGCCAAAGAATCGAGCAAGTGCTCAACAAAAGATAATTCATACTGCGAAGGATCAGCTTTGGTCCCCTGGGAATAGGGCGGATTCATCATACCAACTGTTGCGCCTTTGAGCTGTACCTGAGCAGGATTCTGTCGGAGAAAATCTTCACATTTGATGTTACTGTTACCATCTTCACGGAGAATCATATTGGTGGCAGCAATAGCAAACATATTGCTCTGAAGTTCAAAACCGTGCAGTTGCTTCTTCTTTATATTTTTCCGTTTGTTCTGGTCAGTACCTGCCTTTTCAAGCATATGGTGCATGGCTGCAACGAGGAAACCGGCGGTGCCGCAGCAGGGGTCAAGAACAATGTCTGTAGCCTGAATGTCCAGAAGGTCACAGAATAGATCACAGATATGGCGAGGCGTCAGGACGATACCGAGTGTCTGCCCATCACCGCCGGAATAACGCATAAACTCGCCATAGAATCTTCCAATGAAATCTTCACTGGAGCTGCGATACTTTATATTGTCAAAAACATTCTTCTTCAAGAATTCAGTGTAAAATTTCAGCGGAGTTTTGCCTAGTTTGGTATCAACTTCATTTAAGCGAGCACTTGTGCGAATGATAGAAAATTCGCTCATCAGCTTGTCACGCTTCGCATCAGGGCCGACATTAGATGCTTTCAGACGGCGCTTTATAGCATCGTAAATCAGCTGCCCATCCGTGGTTGTTTCATCGCCAAGCAAATCGTTGGGTTTGAAGAACTTATCGTCTAGTGCCAGAAGAATGCCAGAAACCACCAAAGGCTTGTCCTGATCCTTTAGAGAACCGTAGGTACGCAGATATTCGTGCAGTTCAGCTGCATCCTTCAGGATTTCCTCAGTAGTTTTTTCAACGTCAGTCTTTTCAGCCAAGACATAACGAGTGTAGTATTCCTCAATATTAGCAACTGTGAAGGATGTAAAAGATTCAATATCAGGGAGTTGCTTATATCCTTCTCTGTCATCTACATACAGCGGAGTGATTTTATGGTGCTTTTCATCGCCGGAAACGCCGATTGCAAAAATTTTGTGGAAGCTACTATTCTGAGCAATGTGTTTTGCATAGAAGTACGCTCCGTTTACAGCATAGTCAGCAATATCCTTCTGATCAGCAGATATAATTCCAGTATCGGTCAGCTTCTGGTGTTTAGCCAGATCGGCTTTATCTTCAATAACGATGACAAAGTCTTTCACGACCGCAACATACTCAGGGTATCCGGCGTTACCGGTACCACGCTTCGATGCGCTCTGTAAAGCATCGTTGATTTCTTTAACATCGCTGCCTTGTGCATCATATTTAATTTTTGAGTCGTCGAGCTGACGAGCAACCCACAAATCAGTTTTTATTTCTTTTTTAGCCATGACCTATATTCCTTTCAAGCTATAATGTCTGTGTTTAATGGAACCACCACGGTAGTTCCAGCCACACATTATCCAAAGCCAGTGCTTCCGTAGATCTTGCACGACTTTCAGACAGGTGGAAATGCTTTGCTGTTTCCGTCAGCGGGTGTTCAATATCATCGTCAAAACCAAAGCGGTATCGCAGATAGTATTCCTCTCTGGGTTCGATCATGTTCAACGCATGGTGAATATCATCGATCCGTTCCTGCGCCAGATATAACTGTTCCGGCGTTTGCTTTGTAGGATCAGCAATATATTCATGTTTTCCTCGGTTCTCGTCTTTTGCTATTTCGTCCAGATGGATGATATTGCCCAAATTCTTCGCCTCAAAGGTAGGATTATAGCTGCGTATGTAATCCACCATAGCATTACGGATCGCCGGAGCTGCATAGGTCAGAAATTTGTTTCCGGTATCCGGGCGATAACCGGAGATACCATCCAGCAGACCCAAAGCACCCTCTTGCACCAGATCGTTGATTTCGATGCCAAGAGAAGTGTTCAATTCCCGTTGTGCACTCCACATTTCATAAGCCGTTCTCTTTATAAAACGAAGGTTGTTCTCTACAAGAGCATTTCTTGCTTCCGTATCGCCATTAAGAGTAGCGATACAGAGTTGCTCATTGGTCATTTGTTCCTTTTTCATGGCCTGCTACCGTGCCGGTCAATGCCAGAAACATCTGTTTGACCATTTCTTTATCGATGCCGGGCAAATCAGAAACCGATTTCGCAACCGCCTCTGCAACCTGATCGACTGTAATTTTTCTGTTTGACTTTTTCTGCCCTTTGGTCAATTCGGCATAAATCTTTTTCACTGCCTGAGAGGTCAGTTCTTTACTTGCAGACAGATCATTGCCAACTTCCTTCTTTACGGCTTGCACCGCACTCATAAACGATCGTTGAATCGCTGTCAAATCAAACTGATATACCGGAACCTGCAAGTTCTTGACTTCTTCAACCGCTCCCGGTGCGCTGCCAAGCATTCCGGCGACTGTTGCATAAAGCTGATTCTGTGTCGCAAATCCCTTGGCAAGTTCATCATCCAAATAGCGGGAGATCAGATTAGTGGTGTTTGCGAACTCTGGGTTTTCAAGCAGTGCATTGACTATCTGCGGATTTACCTTGTGGGTATACAAGTTTCTCGCTGCCTGTACCGACAGCCCAAGTTCGGAAATATCGTAATTTATGCGGTCTGGAACATCAACTTCGCCAAGTAGGAAATCCGTGGAGACATTGAACACACGGGCGATGCGGATAATATTTTCATTGCCGATTTTATCAGTGCTACCGCTGATGAAACGGCTCAGAGTGCTTTCTGCCATTCCGATACGGATAGCCAGTTCTGCTTGCGTCATTTTCTTGGATTTCATCAAATCCTTAATTCGATCACGGATTGTACCGGGTAAGAAAACCTGATCCATCACAGCGCCTCCGATCATTTCAGTTTGTATTTCTTATTTACACCTCTACCAATGATGTCAATCAGTTCATTTTCGTGCATCTGTCTGGCAAGCAGATAAGCTCTCGTCTTCTTGATGTTCAGCAGTTCCTGCAGATCTTCGTCGGTCATTTCGCCATACTCTGCCAGATAATCCATCACGGTTTTCATCTGGGGGGTGATGGTTGCGGTGGATTTGCCAGTTGTTGCCGGTGCGTCATCGCTTGCAGCACTGGCAGCATTCATATTCGGCAGTACGATTTTGAAAGCATTGGTCGTTGCCTCGATAGTGGGCTGTACAGGGCAGTTTTCATACAGCTTGAAAATACGGCGAATACCAGTGCCATAGCTTTCGATCAGACGCAGGCGGTGGAACACTTCCGCCAGCTTTTTATTTCTCGGCTGGGAAACGCCAATACGGATATCTTCGGTAGAAAGGCCGGGAAGAAGGCCGCCGAGAGAGATGAACTCCATCTTGCTGTCGTTGACATTGATAATGATGCTGCCGCTGAAGCCGTAGTCACGGTGCACAAGAGCATTGAGCAGGGCTTCACGGATGGCTTCTTCGGGATAATCTTTCTTATCTGTGCGGATAACTCCTTTAATCGTGGAAACGGTCTTATTACACAAAGCAAGATAGTTTACAGAATCCTCGAACTGTTTGAATACCGAGCCGCCGAATTCTTTGCTGTCCCGGAACTCCGTGCAAAATTCATCATTGAACACGGCAATTTTAGTCGTGTGGTGGCATTGGTCAGAGAGCAGCAAGGCAAGGTTGGTGTAAATATCGTTCTGTGTGATCCCCAGCGCACGATATTTTTCAACAGAGAACTCAACTCCGTATCGTTGGAATGCAGTTTTAGCAGCATCAAAGGTTAATTCCTGTTCCATACAGCGTGAAGCCTCGAAATTGTCACCATCTGATTCTTTAATCATTTTTCTAATTTGGTCAGGAGATGCCTGCACACTGGATGCACCCTGTCTAACATAAACACCAGTGGGCTTCATACCCTTGGATTTTAGATAATAGGGTTTATAGCTGCCTTCTCCTACTTCAATCTGAATGACCTTGTTGTCCTGGAGGATATATCGCACAAACATGGTAACATCCGGTGCGATCGCATCACGGATACCGTTTGTGATACGGGTATAGGTTTCATCCACATCGTCAATTCCAGTTAAATTACCCTGATCGTCGATACCAATGTAAATCACGCCACCGTCACTGTTCGCAAAGGCAATGACTTCCCGATAAAGGTCTTCGATCATCTGAGATTTATATTCGATGCGCTCACTTTCATATTGCATATTCGGCACCTCCAACATTTCTTGATTATATTATACTCATATTTTCACTTTTTTCAATACCGTAAAGTGAAAATTCACTTTATTCACTTATTCTGTGAAAATTGTACCTTGTCATTCACCTCGTTTTTTTTTTTTTTTCGATTGAGAAGAATGATTGAAATCATATAGATCACTCAGTCCTCTTAGATCTTGCATTTTTGCAAGATTGCAAGAGGGCTTTTTTGTTTTGTTGCAGTAGTGCTTGATTTTTTCAATCTAAGTCATTTTCCACGTATATTCAGGTGACAAAGAAATTTGTCAAAATAATTGGAAGGAGAAAAAATCTATGACTATCTACGAAACCATCAAGGCGGCGATCAGCGTAAAGCAAGCCGCCGAACACTATGGGCTGAAGATCAACCACAACGGCATGGCTTGCTGCCCGTTCCACAACGACAGGCATCCGAGCTTGAAGCTGAATGAGGACTATTTTTTCTGCTTCGGCTGCGGAGCCAAAGGGGATGTGATCGACCTTGTGGCAAGGCTGTTCAATCTGAGCAGTTATGAAGCAGCGCAAAAGCTGGCTTTGGACTTCGGGCTTGACCCGAAACCGCCCACTGCCGCAGCTATGGTCAAGCCGAAGCGTCCCTATATCCGTCAGTTCCGGGAGGATGAAATGCTGTGCTTCCGGGTGCTGACGGACTATCTGCATCTGCTGGAAGATTGGAAAGTGCGGTATGCACCGAAAACACCGGACGATGCACTGGATGATCGTTTTGTGGAAGCCTGCCAGATGCTCTGCCATATCGAGTATATGGCAGACATTTTAACTGTGGGCGATCTGGAAGAACGGGTTGCTGTGGTGGACGAGCTGATGAAGGACGGCAAAATTACGTTCTTGCAGGACTACACCACAAGAAAGAAAAAGGAGGTGGCGCAGCATGGCAAAGAACCGGAAAACGCCTGATATGAATTTGCCCATGTGGTTTGATGGGCAGAACATCAACGAAGCTCTGTTTTGTGAAGAATTTCTGCAAGAGCGCAGGATCATCTTTGCAAACGGAGCTTTTTTCACGCCCGATGGTCGAGTGACTGACGATCTCCCTCTGCGTGGAGAGATTTACGACAAGCTGAAATTCTGTGCCGTGAACAATATCCCCCGGAAGATCATCAACATTCTGGAAGTGCTGAAACTGGAAGCGCAAGTGCCGGACTTTCCACCGGAGCAGGATCGGATTCATTTGTCCAACGGTACGCTGCTATTGAACGGCACATTTACCGAGGGCAGACCGGCTATCGTGCGGAGCCGTTTGCCGGTTGCTTACAATCCCGATGCTACTGCGCCGGTGATCTGGCTGAACTTTCTGGATGGGTTGCTTTACGTCGAGGACATTCCAACTTTGCAGGAGTTTATCGGCTATTGCCTGATTCCCTCCAACAAGGGGCAGCGCATGATGGTGATTAAAGGCAACGGCGGCGAGGGCAAATCCCAAATCGGAGCTGTGCTTTCTGCTATCTTTGGCACGAATATGAAAGACGGCAGCATCGGCAAAATTTCCGAAAACCGCTTCGCCCGTGCCGATCTGGAACACATTCTGCTGTGCGTGGATGATGATATGCGGATGGAAGCCCTGCGCCAGACCAACTATGTAAAATCCATCGTGACCGCACAAGGCAAGATGGATTTGGAACGCAAAGGCAAGCAGAGTTATCAGGGCTGGATGTTTGCCCGGTTGCTTGCGTTCAGCAACGGTGATCTGCAAGCCTTGTATGACCGCAGTGACGGATTTTACCGCAGACAGCTTGTGCTGACTACCAAAGAAAAGCCTACTGACAGAGCTGACGATCCTGACCTTGCAGAGAAGATGAAAACCGAAGCCGAGGGCATCTTCCTGTGGGCATTGGAGGGTTTACAGCGGCTTGTTGCCAACAACTTTCAGTTTACGGAGAGTGACCGTATCCGGGAAAACAGGGAAGCGGTCAAGCGTGACAACAACAATATCTTTGATTTCATGGAATCGGAGGGATACATCCGGCGTAAAGCGGATGCGTCCATTAGCTCCAAGGATTTCTATGAAATCTACCGGATGTGGTGCGAGGAAAATTCCCTTGCTCCGCTGAAAGCCCGCAGCTTCAGCGACGCCATGATTGCCAATGCCAAGAAATTCAATCTGGAGCATTGCAACAACATCACCAACTCTGCCGGACGGCGGGTTTGGGGATTCATGGGTGTGGAAGCTGTGACACGACCTAATATAAATGGGTTTTACGACGTTTCGCCATGTACGTACGTACCGGAGGAATGGCAGAACTAATTCTCGCTGTTCCTTTTGGTACGTATGTACACAGCATTTTACCCGTTGTTCTCTATTTATGGAAACAGTCAGCGGTCAGAACTGACCTGTTGTCGGGCATTGAAAATCAATGGTAATGGAAACAGCAAAGTTTTTGGCCGCAAGACGAAACTATTTCACTAAATCGTGCTTCTCCAAACCATGCACCCGGTTCGCGGAACAGTAGGTGTTTTCACTGTTCAAAACTAAACCGCACGGAACAGCAAAGTGGGATATATGCCTATATGGACAGAGTATGGCACCCACAAAATGAAAGCAATTTAGGAGAAAGCAGATTTTTCACTGTTCGGTGCATCTGCTCCGCTTTGGGGAGTAGCTATTGCACCAAACTACAAATTAAAAATATGGAGGAATTTTCAATATGAATGTACGCAACGAAATCAAGGCACAGATCATCCGTGCCGGAATGACCATGCAGGAAGTGGTTGACCTGCTCTCAGACGAGTATGGTTGGAGCGACAGCGTTTCCAACCTATCCGCAAAATTGCAGCGGGAAAGCATCCGATACAAGGAAGTATTGGAACTTGCCGATGTGCTGGGATACGACATCGTATGGCAGCAAAGACGGGAGAAGTGATGCCCCGGCAACAGCCTTTCGCATCGCCCGTCCCCATAGGCGCACCGCTGCCTATGGATGGCAGTGAAAAATGCGATTTTCGCTGCCACCGTCTGCAAGAGGAGGTTCACCGGAACAGATTCATGCAGACGTGCTGACCATGGGCAAAGTTGCAGACATTTTCGCCTTGGTCAGCAGAGGTTGCCGCAGCAACCGCACTCCCCCTCGGGAGAGCCCTCGGAGAGCCCACGGCACTTTGCAGCCAGTATGGATGAAAGTGTCATAGTGGGTTATTACACTTTGAAAAAGTGCCGTTTCCCGGTTTTCCCGCTGTCTGCAAATCTCAAAGAAAGGACAAAAATCCATGTCAAGAAATGACGGAATAGACCGCACCGTAGCCCGGAATCAGGACTTACCGACGCCGGACGATGTGGCAAAAATACAGGAACACAATGAGCGTGAAAAGGACAGTTACAGCAATCAGGATATTGTGCCGGAACGCACTCCGCTGAATGTTCACTTCAAAGATCCTACCGATGATTATGTGAAAATGTTTGAGCAGATGGAACAGGATGGCGTGATTTCCACCAGAGGGTTGAAACCGGATGCCATCAAATACGGTGAGTTGGTATTCGATGTGAACTCCGCTTACTTCTACAACCACGGCGGCTATGAATTTGCAAAACAGTTTTATGCCGATGCCTATAAAGCCGCCATGGAGATCGTGGGCGGTGAGCAGTATATCCTTTCCGCTGTGATGCACGCCGATGAGCGTAACCGGGCCATGTCCGAAGCATTGGGCGAGGATGTGTACCACTATCACCTCCATGTGGTTTATATCCCGGTGGTAGAAAAGCAGATCCTTTGGTCGAAGCGGTGTAAGGATGAATCCCTCCGGGGAACAGTAAAGGAAACGATCATGCAGGTCAGCCGAAGTAAGAAATGGGATTCCAAGCCAGTGCTTGACGAGGATGGAAATCCAAAACTCAATGAAAAAGGAAAAAAGATTTTGAGGTCATCCTACAGTGTATTGCAGGATGACTTTTTTCATTTCATGCGAAATGCCGGATATACCGATGTGGAGCGTGGAGAGCATGGCAGCACCGAGGAACATCTGACAGTGACACAGTTCAAGGTTCAGGCTGAACAGCAGCGTTTGGAAGCTATGACCGGACAGGTGGCACAGGCGGAGCGGGGGTTGGAGAATGCCAAAGATGCCACGGAGAAACAGAAAAAGAAACTGGAAGCTCTGCAAAAGGAAACCAAAACAGCAAAGACCGTTGCTCTGACGGTGCAGGAGATTGAAACGATGGGAAAGAAAGCCACATTCGGAAATAATATCACGCTGACACCGGATGAGTGCGACACGCTCAAACGCTATGCGGTCAACGGCATTATCGCCAATGCTGACAACAAGCGCTTGAAGGAGAAACTGGCTTCCGCTGAAAAGACGGTTTCCATCTGGAAACAGCGGTATGAAGCAGTAAACGAAAAATATATGGAACTGAAACAGAAAGCCCAGCCTTTTCTGGATGCACTGGAAATTGCATCCGAAAGGGTTCGGGCTTTTATCAATTCTATCCTCATCAGAGGAAAGGAAACGCAGGAACACAAACACCCTGACCGGAAGCGTGGACAGGATATGGAACTTTGATGGAGGAATCGCCTATTGAAGAAATATTATGAGGAAGCGAAATATAATGCGGCATTTGACCGCTGTGTGGATGTTATGAGCCAGATGCTCCAGAAGTACGGGCATCAGGTTTTGGATAAATTAGAGCAGGATACACCGCAAACGGTGGAGTGTTCCAAGGATGATAAGCAAGCGCAGCCTTTGACGGATAAGGCTGCGTAAAAATTTACAATTTACACGTTGCGTACTTGTTGCGGCTATGCTATAATATGTACGCAACGTGTATTTTTGCTTTTTGGGAGAAAAGACGAATGGATTGTAAAAACAGAATTATTAAGTTGCGTGAAAGCACAGGACTGAACCGGAAAGATTTTTGCAAGCTCGTCCATATTCCTTACCGGACTATGACCGAGTGGGAATTGGACAACCGCCATGCACCGGATTATGTGCTTAGACTTTTGGAGTATTATATCCGCAACGAGGGATTGATGGTAAAAGAAATGAGCGAAGGAGGTGGCGATTCTGAAAAAGAAGCAACTTAAATGTTATCTATATACGAGAGTGTCCACCTCCATGCAGGTAGACGGATACAGCTTGGATGCCCAGCGGGACAAGTTGCGGAAGTATGCGGCATACGAGGATATGGTCGTTGCCGGGGAGTATTCTGACGAAGGATTTTCCGGCAAGAACATCCAAGGGAGGCAGGAGTTTCAACGGATGCTGAACGACATCCAGGACTGCAAAGACGGCGTTTCCTATGTGCTTGTCTTTAAGCTCTCCAGATTTGGCAGAAATGCAGCCGATGTTCTGAACTCTTTGCAGCTCATGCAGGATTTTGGTGTCAACCTGATTTGCGTGGAGGATGGCATTGACAGCTCCAAGGATGCCGGAAAGCTTATGATTTCCGTGCTGTCTGCGGTGGCGGAAATCGAGCGAGAGAATATCCGCACACAGACAATGGCAGGACGGGAGCAAAAGGCTCGTGAGGGCAAATGGAACGGCGGTTTCGCTCCCTATGGATACAAATTGGAAAGCGGAAACCTTGTCATTGCGGAGGATGAAGTGGAAGTAATCCGTGTTATTTATGACCGCTACATCCATACCAATGAGGGCGTTGCCGGAGTTGCTAAATATCTCAACCGCAACGGGTTTGTGAAGAAGCTGCGGCAAAATAACACCATCCCCGGATTTTCAAGGAACTTCGTGCAGGACGTACTGGATAATCCCGTTTATATGGGTAAAATTGCTTATGGCAGACGGAGAACCGAAAAGAGGCAAGGTACAAGAAATGAGATGCACGTGGTCGAGCAGTCGGAGTTCCCTGTTTACGATGGTCAGCATGAAGCCATCATTTCCGAAGAAGATTGGTATCTGGCACAGGAAAAGCGCAAGATCAATTCCTTTAAGCGGGAAAAGGTCAACAATCCAGACCACGCACACATCCTATCCGGTATTTTGAAATGCCCGTGTTGCGGAAAGAGTATGTACGGCAATATTGCCAAGGCTCATAGCAAGGACAAGAAAACACGGTATTATTACTACTGCAAAAATACGGTTACGCCGACGGGACATGAGTGCAGCTTCCGGCTGAATATCGAGCAGACGGAAATCAACAAATTTGTGGCGAAGGTCATCTCCGCTATGGTCAGCAATCCCCGATTTATAGAAGCAATTCAAGCGAAAATTGGAACGGCGGTTGATACAGAGGATATGGAAAAGCAGATCGCCGTTCTGCAAGGACAGCTAAAGCAAGCCTTTGGAACGAAAAGCCGCTTGGAGCGTCAGATGGATACTTTGGACATCAACGATGCCCACTATGACAGAAAAATTTTGGATTTGCAGCGCCGATATGATGAACAGTATGATACGATAGAAGAAATCGAAGTTCAGATTGGCGAATTGCAAAGTCAGATACGCAGCATCCAGCAGGAGAAAATCTCCGGCGATAACATTTATCGGCTCTTACTGGCATTTGATGAAGTCTACCATTCCGCAACGGAAGCAGAACAGAAAGAGTTTATGAAAGCCTTTATTGAGCGAATTGAGATGTTCCCGGAAAAGAGAAAAGACGGAAGCTGGATAAAGAAGATTGTATTCAACTTCCCTGTGCCTGTTGATGGCGAGGAAGTGAAAGAACTTCCCTTGGAAACTGAAACAACAGTCGAGACGGTTGTTCTTTTGTCCCAACAAAAACCAGATGACACGATAGAGATCGACTTAGACCTGGACGAGCTGGATGCCACCAGTGCCGAGTTGAAAGCAACCTATCAGGAAATCAAAGATTATGTGCTGAAAGAATTTGGCTTGAAGGTTTCAAGTTTATATATTTCTCAGGTAAAACGCAAATGTGGAATTGAAGTGGGAGAAAACTATAATCTTCCAAAATCAGAAAATGCAAGAGTTCCACAATGCCCGAAAGAGAAAGAAGATGCTATCAAGGCTGCCCTGAAATATTATGCGATGATCTAAGGACATCGCTGATTTCAAGGAGGAATAACACATGAAAAGCACATTTGAAAAAATGGGTGGAACCTACACACTTGGCGCAGACGGAATTTACTATCCGAATCTTGTCAGTACAGATGAAGAACCGCATTATGGGAAATACGGAATGTTGCGGAAAACATATCTGAAAGAGCATCGTCCGGCAATGTATTCACTGTATATGTTGGAAGACAGATTGACAGAACATCTGAATGCGGTGGACGATGAAACACAGGAGAAAATGGATATTCTGGTGAGTCAGATGATGGAGAAGCAGGGCATTACGGAAGAATTGAAAGCTCGTGACCAGATGGAATGGGTTAGAGCGGTAAATAATGTCCGGAATGCTGCAGAAGAGATTGTGTTGAAAGAATTGATTTACAGGTAAACAAAGGGCTGAACAGGTAGGACGAAAAATCCTATTTGTTCAGCTCTTGTGTTTATAATGGGCAAAGAAGAACCAAATTATAATTCCATATCATACGACCTTTTCTTAGTTCGAGCAGGCTGATTTCGCCGTATTTCCTGTTTCCTCTGATATTCAAGTTCCCAGGCACGATGGGAAAAAACATCAGGATCTTCCACATTGAGATAATCTACCTCATTGGCTGCAATATCACGGCGGTGATAGTCATAATACTTACCAAAAGTACCTTTGAGCTGTTCGATCAGCTTATCCCGAAAATCAGGACGTATCTGGATTCGGGTGTCCAGCAATTCTGTATACTGTTCTGGTTCAGGACGAAATTTTTCTTCCCGGAAAGCGGCGGCGTCTTTTTCAAGCTGCTTTTTGAGCGAGGTGTCCTGAGAATACAGGATATCCAGATTTTTATTCATCTGGTCATATTTCTTGGATAGATTCGTCATATCTTTATTGGTAGAGCATTCTGCCTGGAAGATTAGCTGCTCTTTCCTTGATTTCAGTTCTTCGATTTCTTCGGTAATAGTGGTAAGCTGCTGATTTAATTTTATATGCCGGATGGGATTCAAAATACTGGTTTTATCCTTTTGCACATTCAGTTCTTTCCGTTCCGTAACTTTAGCTTTGAGTTCCTTTTTAACTGTGTTGTATTTATTCAGTATTGGATTGAAATGATTCATCCAGTCATGGATCACTTCTTTTTGCATCTCATTATGAAGTAAATGATACTGTATAAAAATCATATGATTGCGGATCGCTTCTAACGTTTCAGCTATTATTGGAATAGACTTTTCTACAGCTTCAGCCAGTTTTGCTACCTTTGCTTTTAATTCTCGGAGCATTTTGTTATCCGCACGAATCTGACGGTTGATTTCACAGCGGTCTGCTATCATGCCTTTCTTTTCCATATTCTGGGCAATGTAGCCTTCATGGATGGTTGGCTGTTCGGTGATTCCCTGATCTGCAAAGCTGCGGTGATCAATGGTAGCATTTATCTGATTACGTGCAAGCATTTTATTTACGGCATCTGCCCAGTTTGCCCGCCAGATACAAAGTTGTTCATCACTGTTCCATTGTTGGGAAATAGGATTCTGTCTGCCATATCGGCTGCTCTTGGGGTGTTTATCAATTCGTTCATATCCTTTTTCCTGTGCAACAGAAGAAGTCAGATATTCTTTCTTTTTCCCAACTTTATAGCGATATTGCTTTTCCCATCCCTGTTTCTGAGCAGTTTTAAATTCAGAAGCAGTAAACCCTTTTTCTTCCCCATCTTTGATACAGAGATATTCTTTTTCTGTTTTATACTGCCATGTTCCATTTTCATTTAATGGTCGGACAGTAAGAAGAATGTGTGCATGGGGATTGTGACCATCTGTATCGTGAATGGCAAAATCAGCACACATCCCCATATCTACAAAATTTTTTTAATAAAATCTTGAAGAAGAGAAATATTGCTGTCTTTATCCAACTCAACGGGGAGTGCGACAACAAATTCTCTTGCAAGTCGGCTGTCTTTGGTCTTTTCGTTTTCTTCCACAGCATTCCAGAGTTGTTCCCGGTCATTCCATTCCAATGGAGCCATTGGAGGAAGCATCACCTCCTGATAGATCAGCCCCTGCTTTCTGGTATAGTCATGCTGGATGCCGTCATAATCATTGTACATGCGGCTACAGCTCATATAAGCAGAAGCAGCAACAGCAGACCGACCGGAACCGCGGCTGACGACTTTGGCTTGCATATGATAAATTGCCATATCTGGCACCTCCTTTCGATGTTGCCTGCAACAGCGGATAAAGCCCTCGGCAGAGCGCACGAGCCCCGAAGGGGATACCACTGCCTGATTTATCAGGTGGTGAGTAAGTGCGCCCTTCGGGATGAGAAATTGCTGGTGTCAACTAGTGTCAGATTCTTTTGAAACGGTTTAACAATTCCTGTCTGATCTGCGACGGCTCCATTGTCTGGAATTCCGGGAAGATGCTCTCCAAAACGGCACCCTCCTGAATCAGCCTGCGTGTCCGGGCATTTCGCTCTTTCACACGGTTCCGTGCCTGTGCTTCCTCTGCTCTGTGTCTTGCCTGTAATAATTCTTTTCTGATTTCTGTTTGTGTTTTTTTATCTGTCATATTGGCCTCCTTTCTTCTATGACCGTTTCCGGTCAGATTTTTAAGCAAGTAGTTTTCGGGCTTCTGACATATTAGCTACAGCGTTCAGTTCCCGGATATTCTGGTTGTTGATCTTTAGTGGGACACAACGCTCCAGAATCCGGTCATAGATCCTGCTGTGTGCTAAATCTTCCGGATGTTTTAATTCTTCCAACGTCAGATTTGTTGTAATGATCATAGGTTTCATACTGCGGTAACGGCTGTCGATTACATGGAAGACCTGTTCTAAAGCAAATTCGGAATTTCGTTCCACACCCAAATCATCAATGATCAGCAGGCTGTACTGATTTAAACTATTGATAAATTCATTCCGATCCTGCGGATATATTCCGGTCAGAGAATTTAAGATTTTGGCGAAGTTCGTCATGAGTACGGGAACCCCTTTATCTAGCAGAGCGTTTGCAACACAGCCTGCAAAAAAGGATTTCCCAGTGCCGACATCACCCCAGAGCAGCAGCCCCATGGCCTTGGATTTTATTTCCTCCCAGTGAGTAACATAATTTTTTGCCTTTTCAATTTCCGGGTTGATACCGTTATCGTGAGCAAAAGTGAATTCTCTTAAAGCCGGGTCTTGCAGACCGCTGGATTTCAGCCGGGAGATGTGTTCTAGAAATTCCTGGTGTTTTCGTTTTGCTTCTTCTTTTTCATATTGTTCCTGCTGGCATTGGCAGCGGATGATCGGAAACATGATTTTTCCTAAAAATTCTATCTTTTTCTGCCGTGGGGTGTGGCACTTGGAACAGTAGATCAGACCGTCCGTTTCGCTGATATATTCATCTTCTAAAGGCTGCCGGGGAGAAAGGTTCGGCAGTAGGTTTTGTGGTTTTATCATAGGCTTTCATCCTCCTTACATTCATAATGGCGTTTTACTGAATCATTATTTTTCTTCTCTTTATTATTAGGGGACAGTTTTCTGACTGTCTGGCGGACAGAATTCTGTCTGTCAAAGGGACGGTTTTCTGACTGTCTAACAAACAGTTTTTCTTCTGTCTGTGTTGAAAAATCAGCCGGGACTTTTACATAAATCCGGTTGGGATTCCCGGTTCCCTGACGAGCACGACAGATAAGGTCTACTTGTTCCAAAGCACTCAGAGATGTTTTGATGGTTGTCTGGCTTTTGCGAAGTGTTGCTGCCATATCTTCAATGGTGAAATAGGAGAACACATGACCTTTTTTATCAATCCAGCCGTCATTTTTTTGTGATAATCTTGCCCGGTTTAAAAGCACCATATAGAGCAGTTTTGTGGTTTCGGAGAAATCACAGTCCAGAAGAAAACTGGGAAATGCCATATATGGCGGTAGAGTACTGTTTGCAGTAAGAAAGGTTGTCATGCACTCACCTCCCCTCAGATGACGAACACTTATCTATTGCAGTATTTTTCATCTGTAACAGGACTTCCTCTTTGTGTTTTCATAAAAATCCTCCTTTCCGATAATCTTTTGTGCGGATGTTTCGCACAGGATTAGTTTATTGAAAAGAAGGGGGAATGGCATTGAGCCGGGATTGAGTGAGAATTGAGTTACAATGAACTTTCAAATATAAACAGGAATAGTTACAACGAAAAAACGGGTGTATAATCAGGTTAGTAAATATTATTTATTAATCACATCTATTTATGGATTGACAACAGTGAAAAAATAAAGTAAACTAAAGTTAGTTAAAGCTAATTAAAAAACGGCTTATGTTTAGATAATGGGATAGGTTTATAAAATTATAGAAACGTACATCTGATGTTTTTAATGAAAGCAAGGTGTGCATATTTTTTTCACATGAATTAGTTAAAACTAACTATTGATAAAGAAAACTTACTGGGTAGAGTAGATTCATTTTCAGAAAAGATGTTTAAGGAGAAGTGAAAGAAAATGTCAGAGGAAATGTTAGTATGCCATTGTTCACCTACGTTAGCAGGACTGAAAACGGGAAGTCTTTTTTCATGCCCTTATAGTTCACAAAAGATGATTATAAAAGAAATACGTGAATTTAATCAAAAACTGACACAGAAAGGGATCCGGATTATCCCGGTTCGCATATCAGACAAACGGATGCTGGTTTATGTCTATCGTCCAGAAAAGTTAAAAGAAGATTTTTCTGATGAGAAAACTCAGATCATATTGAAATGTAAGGGATATGATTGTACGAATCTATCACAGTGCATCTGCAGACTGATTCAAAAACTGCAGAGTGACCCAGACTTTCCGCATGAAATAGGTTTATTCTTAGGGTATCCGGCAGAGGATGTAAAAGGATTTATTGAGAATAAGGCGGCCTGCAGCAAATGTTCTGGGTGTTGGAAGGTGTACGGGGATGAACAGGCCGCGAGGATTCTGTTTAAAAAATATAAAAAATGCACAGAAATTTATTGCAGGAGATGGAAAAGTGGCGTGGCTGTTGAACAGCTTACGATTACTATATAATCACAAACTTCAGAAAGGAAGGTAAAAATCATGAGTAAAATTGCAGTAGTTTATTGGAGTGGCACAGGAAATACAGAAGCCATGGCAAAGGCAGTACTGGAGGGCGCGAAGGAGAAGGGGGCAGAGGTTGTATTATTAACTCCGGATGAATTTGATGTTTCTATGATGGATTCTTATGATGCGATCGCTTTTGGATGCCCGGCAATGGGAGCAGAAGTATTGGAAGAAGAGGAATTTGAACCGATGTTTGCTTCTTGTGAATCAAAACTTTCAGGAAAAAGAATTGCACTGTTTGGCTCTTATGGCTGGGGAGATGGAGAGTGGATGAGAGACTGGGAGACAAGATGCAAAGAGGCGGGAGCTGTCTTGATTTGTGAAAGCGTGATCTGCAATGAAATGCCCGATGATGAGGGGATTCAATCCTGCAAAGCGTTGGGTGAAAATCTGGATTAATAAATATTGGGGAATGCTGCGAGAAAAGATTTTAATCAGTTAATAGCAGCGTTCCCATAATACGATTTAGAACGCAACCGATGATCAAGAACGGATGATTTTGTAGATATCTGCTATCGGAGCGTTTTATGAATATATTAAAAATGGGAGGTTGGGTATGAGTGTTGTTATTATAGGCGGGCATGATAGAATGGTCTGTCAGTACAAAAAAGTTTGTAAAAGTTTTAATTGTAAAGCGAAAGTCTTTACACAGATGTCTGCAACTTTAAGTAAACAGATTGGGAATCCAGATTTGATTGTACTGTTCACGAATACGGTTTCCCATAAGATGGCCAGGTGTGCAGTGGAGGAGGCGGAACGCTGCAATGCGGATGTAGTGAGATGCCATTCAAGTAGCAAAAATGCGTTACAGGAGATTCTTGGAAGTATCTGTATGTAGCGAAATTTTTTTATATATTAAGAATAGATATTGTTTTGGTGAGTTGATAGAGGTATAGGTTATGTCTTTTTTTCAAAATACTTGTAAGCCAAAAGGAATCGGCGGCAAAATTATGGTTCATATGATGAATACTGGTCATTCATCTATGGCTGAATGGGGATTTACACATATGGAAATTCAAAGCGATAATGTATGTCTGGATATTGGATGTGGCGGTGGGGCAAATGTCAGAAAGTTATTAGAAAAAAGTCCGTATGGCAGAGTGGTTGGCATTGATCATTCAGAAATCAGTGTAGAAAAAAGCAAAAAAATCAATAAAGCAGGGATAGAAAGTAAGCGTTGTGAAATCCTGCAGGGGGATGTCATGAAACTCCCTTTCAGAGGTGAAACTTTCGATGTAATTACTGCATTTGAAACAATATATTTCTGGCCGGATATTAGTGAGGCTTTTAAGAAGGTATATAAAATTTTGAAAATCGGCGGAACGTTTATGATCTGCAATGAATCAAACGGTGAAAATCCAAAGGATGAAAAGTGGACGAAGATAATACAGGGGATGAAGATTTACAATTCTGAGCAAATAGAAAAATCTTTGGAGGATGCCGGTTTTAGAGGAGTAAAAGTAGATAAAACAAAAAAAGGTTGGATTTGTGTGGTGGTAAAAAAGTTATGAAAAGCAAAAGAAAACGATGGTATTTATTGTGGTTTGTAGGCGCAGTAATATGGCTGACTAACTTTTTTGACAGTTTCAGAAAAGATGGGGTTGATTTTGTGGTAAGCATGCAACTTTTAGCCGCAATACTCTTCTTTGCTGCAGGTATTGTTGGGCATATTCGATATAAGAAGCACGATAAAAATCAATAATGCAATACTAAATATGGAAAATGAAAAGATTTTAGAAACCGGGAAAGTATGAAATTCCCGGTTTTAAAATGCCATTCAATTTATAGTGAGAAGAGAGTTATTTGATATGCTTTTTGAGGGCTTCAAAACTTTCAGAACTAATGACATGTTCTATCCTGCATGCATCTTGTGCGGCAATATCCGGATCAACACCAAGACGTTCTAGCCAGGAAGAAAGAAGAACATGGCGTTCATAAATCTGTGTAGCTATTTCTTTTCCAGATTCAGTTAAATTAATATATCCTTCCGGAGATACCGTTATATGTCCGCTTGTACGCAGTTTCTTCATAGCCACACTTACGCTGGGTTTTTTAAAGTCTAATTCTGTAGCGATGTCCACAGAACGAACAACAGGACGTTTTTTGCTTAATATTAAAATAGTTTCCAGATAGTTTTCACCAGACGAATTTATGTGCATAGCTTGTCACCTCCTATATCATTCGGATTCTTTTATAAAAATTGTATAGTTATTGTATCATGATTCATGGTATTCAGCCAGATATATTTATAAAAGAAAAATAAAAAAGTATTAAATAATTATTGACAACTCACCGGGATTAGAATATACTAACAACGTCAAATGAGAAAAAACATCGAATAGCTGTGAGTAAATTTTAAGTATAATTGTAAAAATGACTATAAGGAGCGAGTGGATATGAATTTAACAGAAGCCAAAGAAGGGGAAGAATATATCATTAAGGAAATTTTGACAGATGATGAAGAACTGACCTCTTTTCTGTTTTCTCTTGGCTGTTACAGTGGTGAACCAATTACAGTGGTTTCTCATCTGAAGGGTGGCTGTGTAGTTTCCATTAAGGATGGGCGTTATAATATTGATACTGATCTGGCGAAAGCCATTTCAATATAATAAAAAAATAGTAGTTTCCACTATTTTTTTTGCACAAAGGTTAGTGCATACTAATAAAGATAAGATGCGTATAATTAAAGACGTCGAAAAGGAGGAGAATTATGAGGATTGCTTTTGCAGGAAATCCCAACAGTGGAAAGACGACCATGTACAATGCACTTACCGGCAGGAATGAACGTGTCGGGAACTGGGCAGGCGTTACGGTCGAAAGAAAAGAAAGTCCGATCAAGAAAGGTTATTATGACGGGACGGAGGAGTTAGTTGCGGTAGATTTGCCGGGCGCTTATTCTATGTCTCCTTTTACATCGGAAGAAAGCATTACCAGCGGATACGTCAAGAATGAGAATCCGGATGTGATCATCAATATCGTGGATGCTACGAATCTGAGCAGAAGCCTGTTTTTTACCACACAGCTTCTGGAACTTGGGATTCCAGTAGTTGTCGCACTGAATAAGAGCGATATCGTTAATAAGAAACAGACAAAAATTGACGAGAAGATTCTGTCTGAAAAGCTGGGCTGTCCGGTAATCAAGACGATTTCCACTTCTTCCGGACATGAAGGACTCAAAGAGACTGTAAATGCTGCGGCTGCATTAAGAGGAAAAGGTCAGAAAGCACCTTATGTGCAGGGGGATATTGATTTCAAAGATAAAACGGCAGTAGAAGCGGCTGACAGAAAGCGTTTTGAGTTTGTGAATGGAATTGTAAAGCAGGTAGAGAAGAGAAAAGTTTTTACAAAGGATAGAAACGTACAGGATAAGATTGACGGTATCATCACACATAAGATTATCGGTATACCGATTTTCGCAGCAGTTATCTTCCTTGTGTTCTACATATCCCAGACAACGCTCGGTACCTGGATCGCAGACTGGCTGGTGGCATGGATCGAGACTTTCCAGGGATGGGTCGGCGGACTGATGGAAAATGCAAACCCGCTTCTGTATGCACTCCTTGTAGATGGTATCATCGGTGGCGTTGGTGCAGTTGTCGGTTTCCTTCCGCTTGTTATGGTCATGTACTTCTTAATTGCATTATTGGAAGATTGTGGATACATGGCAAGAGCTACAGTAGTTCTGGATCCGATTTTTAAGAGAGTAGGGCTTTCCGGTAAATCTGTCATTCCTATGGTCATTGGTACAGGATGTGCGATTCCGGGCGTTATGGCTTGCCGTACAATCCGTAACGAAAGAGAACGTCGTACCACAGCGATGCTTACACCATTTATGCCATGTGGAGCTAAAATCCCAGTGATTGCTCTTTTTGCAGGTGCATTCTTTGCGGACGCATGGTGGGTTTCAGCAACTATGTATCTGGTGGGTATTCTCTTAGTTTTGCTTGGAGCTTTACTTGTGAAAAAGATTACAGGACAAAAATACAGAAAATCTTTCTTTATTATTGAACTTCCGGAATATAAGTTTCCAAGCTTGAAAAGGGCATGCGGCTCTATGCTGGAGCGAGGAAAAGCATATATCGTAAAAGCAGGAACGATCATTCTGGTATGCAATACGGTGGTACAGATCATGCAGAGCTTTAACTGGCAGTTCCAGCTTGTAGAAGAAGGTGCAGAAGGGACATCTATTTTGGCATCCATTGCCCATCCGTTTGCGATTTTGTTCATACCGCTTGGATTTGGAGTGTGGCAGCTTGCAGCAGCGGCAGTGACAGGTTTTATCGCAAAAGAAAACGTAGTTGGGACGCTTGCAGTAGTTTACGGTATCACAAACTTAATAGATACAGATGAACTGGCGTTGGTTGGAAGTGGGAATGAAGTAGCAACTGTTATGGGACTGACAAAGGTAGCAGCTCTTGCTTATTTGATGTTTAACCTTTACACACCACCTTGTTTTGCAGCTCTTGGAGCGATGAATTCAGAAATGAAGAGTGGAAAATGGCTGCTTGGAGGAATCTGTCTCCAACTTGCAACGGGGTATACCGTAGCTTTTGGTGTATATCAGATTGGTACATTGATCACAACAGGATCTTTTGGCACCGCATTTATTCCGGGACTTATCGCGGTTATTGTATTTGCTTTGATTATTCTCTGGAGAATCCGTAAGTCAGATAAAGAGTTTGCTTCAGAATACAGCCTGCATTCTGTAAAATCATAAAGGATAAAAGTTATAGCAGACGGTGGACAGAGAAGAAGTACTTTGTCCACCATTTTTATTAGAAAAGGATGTGAAATGCTCTATGGAAAATATGATAGCAGTTCTTGTTATTGTAATCTTAGTAGGGAGTGCAGCTGCATATCTTATTAAGGCAAAAAGAAGCGGAGTGAAATGTGTTGGATGTCCAGCGGGAGGAAATTGCAGCAGCAAAAATAAAAAGAAAAAAAAGAAATTGACGGGTCCGGTCATCGCAAAGAAAACCATGTTTATTACAGGAATGCATTGTGAACATTGTGTACAAAGTGTGACAGATAGCTTGAATCGGATTGATGGAGTCTCCGCCAGAGTAGATCTTAATAAAAGTTGTGCTGAGATATCCCTTGATCGTGAAATAGGGGAAGATATCCTGATCTGCGCAGTAGAAAAAGCAGGGTTTTTAGTTGAGTCTATTCAAAGCTAGACCGTGGTATTTCATATGGGAGAAAGCGGGTATGAACGGTGAAAAAGAAAGTATTATTATAAAACTGAAAGAAAATGGCTGCAGAATTACAAAGCAGCGTAAAATGATTTTAGATATTATCCTGGAAGACAGGTGTTCCAGCTGCAAGGAAATTTATGCCCGGGTGGTGAAACTTGACCAGAGCATTGGGATGGCAACCGTTTACCGTCTGGTAAAGGAATTGGAGAATATCGGGGTGCTTAGCAGAGAAATCGTATATAAGTAGCCTGCAAATGACAAAATTTATCAATAAGGACTGTTAGAATTGACTATCTTAAATGAAAGTTGTTACTATGAAAAAATAAACAGAGTCTTATAGAAAAGGAAGTGATGTGGTTGTGAAACAACATAGGTTTTGGGCGTGGGCGTCCGTCTTTTGCTTTTTGATGGTATTCTATACAGGCTATAAACACAAATAATCAGGAGGTACATAGGATGTTTAGTGATTCTACTTTGAAAAAAATCGGATGTTTTGTAGGAGGAGTCGTATTTGGGACTGCGGGTGTAAAGCTCCTTTCCAGTAAGGACGCAAAAAAAGTATATACAAACTGCACTGCGGCTGTACTGCGGGCAAAAGACTGTGTTATGAAGACTGCTACAACAGTGCAGGAGAACGCAGAGGATATCCTTGCAGAAGCACAACAGATCAATGAAAAGCGTGCACAGGAAGAGGCAATGCAGGTGCAGGAAGATGATGTTCAGGAGGATGGTGCGTCTGAACAGGAAGAAAACGAATAGGTAAAAGATGAGATTTCTTATCAAGCATGAAGTACAGGGCCGTCTCCGTATCCACGTTATCCGAAACCGAATGACATGTACGGAGGCGGATGTTCTTTGCTGGGCTCTTGAAAAACAGAAAAGTGTTATAAAGGTCAAAGTATATGAGCGCACCGCAGATGCTGTGATCTATTATACAGGGGACAGAGAAGAACTGATCCATAAATTAAAAAAGTTTCATTTTGAGAAAGCAGATGTTCCGGATAATGTATTATCAAGTTCAGGGCGTGCTTTAAATTCCGCATACAGGGAAAAGCTGATAGCAAAAACATTGCTCCATTATGGAGGGAAATTGCTCTTGCCAAATTCGGTGAGAAAAATATGGCTTACTTTTAAAGTGGTCCAATATATCGGAAAAGGGATTCGATGTCTGGCCAGACGGAAGATAGAGGTGCCGGTATTAGATGCTACAGCGATTGGCGTGTCCGTGCTGCGAGGAGACTTTAATACTGCCGGTTCTGTCATGTTTCTGCTGGGAATTGGAGAATTGCTGGAGGAATGGACACATAAAAAGTCTGTAGGAGATCTGGCACGCAGCATGTCTTTAAACATAAAGAAAGTATGGCTGAAAAGAGAGGAGCAGGAAATTCTTGTTCCGGCATCCGATATTTTGCCGGGTGACAGAGTGATCGTACACATGGGCAATGTAATCCCATTTGATGGAGAGGTGTCTTGCGGAGAAGGAATGGTGAACCAGGCATCTTTGACCGGAGAATCTCTTCCGGTACGAAGAACTGAGGGTCAGTCCGTATATGCAGGAACCGTTTTGGAGGAAGGAGAGTTGGAAATCATAGTCAGGGCCGTATCAGGTGCTACCCGGTTTGAAAAGATTGTGACTATGATTGAAGACTCAGAAAAGTTGAAATCCAATCTGGAAAGCAAGGCAGAGCATCTGGCGGACCGTCTGGTACCATATACGCTTCTGGGGACAGGGCTTGTCTGGGCTGTCACACGCAATATGACAAAAGCTCTTTCTGTTCTTATGGTGGATTTTTCCTGCGCATTGAAGCTGGCTATGCCGATTTCTGTCCTTTCTGCAATACGGGAAGCCGGACAGAATGGAATTACCGTAAAGGGTGGGAAGTATCTGGAGGCTGTGGCAGAGGCAGATACCATCGTATTTGATAAGACCGGTACGCTGACAAAGGCGAAACCAACTGTAAAAGAAGTCATTGTGTTTGGCGATTATCCTGAACCGGAAGCTCTGCGGATTGCTGCCTGTCTGGAAGAACACTTTCCACATTCCATGGCAAAAGCTGTCGTGGATGCTGCAAAGAGAAGAAGTCTGTATCATGAAGAAATGCATTCAAAAGTGGAGTATATTGTAGCCCATGGTATTTCCTCCTATATAGAAGGAAAGAAGACCATAATAGGGAGCAGTCATTTTGTGTTTGAGGATGAAAAGTGCCGGATACGTCCGGAATATCAGGAACGATTTGATACGCTTCCTGAAGAATACTCTCATTTGTTCCTTGCCATTGACGGAGAATTAGTTGCTGTAATCTGTATTGAAGATCCTCTCAGGGAAGAAGCCGGGGAGATGGTAAGATTTTTGAAAGAAGAAGGTGTTTCCAAGATCGTCATGATGACGGGAGACAGTGAACGTACTGCAGCATCTATTGCGAAACGAGTGGGAGTGGATGAATATTATTCCGAAGTACTTCCGGAAGATAAGGCAGGATTCATTGAAAGAGAGAAAGCGGCAGGAAGAAAAGTAGTGATGATCGGTGACGGAATCAATGATTCGCCAGCGCTTTCAGCAGCAGATGCGGGAATTGCAATCAGTGATGGAGCAGAACTTGCGCGAGAGATCGCAGACATTACGATTGCTGCTGAGGATCTGCGGGAAATCGTAGTACTGAAACGTTTGTCTAATGCGATGATGCACCGTATTCAGGGGAATTACAGGGGGATTGTCGGTATTAATGCAATGCTGATTGCACTAGGAGTGGCAGGAATTATTCAACCAACGACCTCTGCGTTACTACATAATACTTCTACTTTAGCTATCAGTTTGAAGAGTATGGGAAATTTATTGCCGACTAATTAATATAAAATATTCATATTGTTATAAGTTTTAATGTCTGAATAGTTTGATTTGTAGACTATTCAGACATTTTTAGTAGAGCTCAATAATTGTTGTCCAATTTGTATTCCAGCATTGATATACAATTCTTGTATTTGTTGGTATTTATTATCGATAGCTTCCGGTTCAGATTCCCATACTATTTCATAGATTGCCATAGCTTTTTTGAGATGGGAGGTAGCCTGTTCTATATCAGCCTGTACCAGATAGGCAGTTCCCATAGCTTCCTGAATAATGGCATAGTCCAGACACTGATCGGAATTGTATTCTTTTACCAGCCGGGCACATTTGCGTAAGGAGGATAATCCACGAGACGCTTCACCGGTATCTGTAAGGAGAGCTGCATAGTTGCAGATTTGAACAATACTGTCATTCATATAGAGAAGCTGGTATTGTTCTAATAAGCTGATTCCCTGCTCCATAGCCTGTTTTGCCAGTTCGGTATTTCCCTGCTGGTGATATAGTCCACCCAGATTTCCATATAGATTTGCGACGAGGTGGGCGTTTTCAGGTGTAACAGGAGAAAGCAAAGACATCGCTTCTTTTTCCAGCTTTACGGCTTTTCCAATATTTCTTTCAAGGGTAGCTTTATAGTCCAGTAATAATGCCCGGTCAGACACGGTTCCGATAGAAGTGTCTTCCAGCAAAGAAGATAGTTCACGCAGGATTCTTTGCATACCATTTTCTTCGTGGTATTTTTCCATATATGGGAAAACATCTTCTAAGAATAATAAATAACCAGAAATATCATCTTTAGTTGTTTTTGTAATAATGTTTTCAACGGTTTGGAAAACAAGTCTGTAGTAGGAAATATCATTGCCGTGTAAAAGGCAGATGTTTTGCAGACTTTCCAGTAAAGGGAAACAGGTTTTTACAGACGGCTGCATATCTGCAACAGCGATTTCCTGTATCATGGGATGCAGTACAATGGTTCTTCCGGTTTTTGGCTGAATAAATCCCATTTCAATTAAATCATTTACGGCATTCAAATCCGGTAAATTCAGCCATGCAGCAAATCTTCGTGCCGGAATACCGGTTAAAGGAATCAGGCACAGACATCTCATTACATCTTGTTGAGTTTCAGAAAGCTGATATAGAGAGAATAAAGTATGTATGTGTCCATAGTAGGTTTCTTTGCTGCTTTGCCCGTCTTTTATAATATTGATTTTATCAGTTGCATCAAGAGCGACATTTTCTTCCAACAATTTTTTTAAGAGCATTTCTGGTTCCAATATTCCGGTTTCCAGTAAGCGTGATGCCAGTTCTACAGCGAGCGTATGGGCATGGACAGCTTCTATGATCTGTTCTATGACATCAGATTTTTCTTCTGTGTCGGAGAAAAATTTTCCTGCAAGTTGCAGAAGCGTTGTTTTATCGGAAATTTCTTCCAACAGCATACAGGAATGTCCGTCCAGACGGCTTCTGGTAGTAAATAATATCTGACAGCGGTATTTGAGTATGACCGAAAGAAAACTGTCCTGTATGGAAGTGGCGTTGAAATTATCTACAATCATCAAAGTATCTTCTTTGAGAGAACGCAGAAAACGGTTGTGTTTTCGGAAGCGTTCTTCATCAGAATCCTGCGGAAGATCATCCGCAAAATCCATGTCTGTAATATCCTGTTTTAAATCACCGCTGTAGGTGAGATACAGGATATTGGTATATTCTTTCTTATACTGCAGGGCATAAGCCTTTGCCAGTTCACTTTTCCCGATTCCGGCAATTCCAGATAAAAAT
This sequence comes from Longicatena sp. 210702-DFI.1.196, assembly GCF_020563125.1. Classification (NCBI taxonomy): domain Bacteria; kingdom Bacillati; phylum Bacillota; class Erysipelotrichia; order Erysipelotrichales; family Erysipelotrichaceae; genus Longicatena; species Longicatena sp. 210702-DFI.1.196. Next base: position 60,530 of record NZ_JAJCPX010000010.1, read on the forward strand.
ACTTTACGCTCTTTTTCCAACAGAGAATGCAGCACTTCGATTTCTTCAGAACGTCCACAAAAATGCCTGCATGGACGGGGAACGTCATTTCCCATTACAAAATCTGTTAAGACAGGAGAAAGATTTCCGGCGGCTAATAATTTCTTGGTTCGTGTGTCACGTTTCACAAAATTCCGTTCCATTCCGAAACACAGAACCCTTGTTATGAAAATATGTATGGTGTCTATATCAGCGGGAGAATAAGAACAGATTAGTTCCTGTTTTTTTGGCTCTGAAATAGATGTATCCTGTAATACTAACTCATATAATTCTTTTGCTGCCATAGCAGAATCATACATCAGAGGAATAATATGTCGCTGAATGTTTCCTGCCAATTCTAATTGATGTTCTTTATCTAAAAAGTAGGTTACGATCCGGGGACTTACTTTTGCCTGTCCTGTCATCCAACGGCAGACCTGTCCATTGTCAAAATCAAAGTCTATGGCTTCATCGCTGCACATAAACGTGTCAAATAACAGATAGGTAAAATCTATTTGATTCATTCCTTTATCTTCGCTGATATAACGGCGAATGATCGTCATAATCGAACCAAAATCACATCTTTCCAAATAGAATCCCCTCCTGTTCTGTAAAATACTCAATTTCCGCTCAATCTATGCTCAATGAGTTTCTTATGAAATTCCATTAAACTGACATCAGGCTGAACGGAGTTGGTCTAATAGAAATTATAGCACAAATTCCAGATCAGCTAAAGAGTACCGCCGAAAAATGCGTGGTGACAAGAAATATCGGTTTGGAAGGAGGAGCTATGGCACACACAGTTGAATTTGAACGATGTGTTGATTTTCTTGCCAGAATGATAGAAAAATATGGCAGTGAGCTCCTTCAGGAACTGAATGGATTACCGAAGGAGGACAAAGCAGAAGATAACTGCCAGCAAGAGCAGCAACAGAATACATTGGGAAATGATTAGGGAGAGCATAGATGTTGGCTCTCTTTTTTCTTGCGTGATATTTGTGCATTTTACCTATATTGACGAGTATGTGCAGCTACGGTAAAATATAGTTGGGACAAATAAAAAGTAAACTGTAATTTGGTATGGAGAATATAAATGAAAAAGCGAAGATGTTATATATACACAAGGGTATCTACGTCTATGCAGGTAGAAGGATACAGCTTGGAAGCACAAAAAGAAAGATTGAGAAAATATGCAGATTTTCAGGAAATGGTGATTGTCGGAGAGTATTCGGATGAGGGAAAGTCAGGAAAAAGTATTGAAGGACGGCAGGAATTTATGCAAATGCTTCGGGATATTGAAGAAGGTAAAGATCGTGTAGAGTTTGTCTTGGTATATAAGTTATCCCGTTTTGGAAGAAATGCTGCAGATGTACTTAATTCTTTGCAGAGAATGCAGGATTTTGGAGTAAATTTGATCTGTGTTGAAGATGGTATAGACAGTTCTAAAGACAGCGGTAAGCTGATGATTTCTGTTCTGTCTGCGGTAGCAGAAATTGAACGTGAAAATATTCTGGTACAGACAATGGAGGGGCGCAGACAAAAGGCGAGAGATGGCAAATGGAACGGCGGATTTGCTCCGTACGGATATAAGCTGTTAAATGGAGAACTGGAAATTGCAGAAGATGAGGCAGAAATCATTCGTATTATTTTTGATAAATATATTCATACCAATATGGGAGTAAATGGCATTGCAGCCTATCTGAATGAGCATGGCTACAAGAAGAAAAAGAGACAGAATAATACGTTGGATGCGTTTGCTACTTCTTTTATAAAGGGTGTCCTTGATAATCCTATTTATTGTGGTAAATTGGCATTTGGAAGAAGGAAAACTGAAAGAGTGCCAGGCAAGAGAAATGAATTCCGTATTGTAAAGCAGGATTCTTATATATTAAGTGATGGTATTCACGAAGCCATTATTTCCGAAGATGATTGGAACTTGGCAAAACAGAAACGAAATATAAATGGAGTAAAGCATGAGAAAATCCATAGTTTGGAGCATGAACATATTTTGTCCGGAATTCTTAAATGTCCAATTTGTGGAAAGGGAATGTATGGAAATGTAAACCGTAAGAAGAAAAAAGACGGAACATTTTATAAGGATTATTTTTATTATGCCTGCAAGCATAGGTATTATGTGAATGGTCATAAATGTGATTACCGGAAGCAGTGGAACGAAGAAAAAGTAAATGATGCGGTAGCAGAAGTTATTAAAAAGCTGGTGAATAATCCGAAATTTGAAGCCGCTATACGTGCAAAAATCAATTCTAAGATAGATACCGGAGAATTGGAAACAGAGCATGAGAACTTGAAAAAACAGCTGCGGCAAGTATTGGGAGCTAAAAATAGGTTAGGACAACAGATGGACAATCTGGATATTTCTGATAAAATGTATGACAGGAAGTATCAGGATATGCAGGATCGGTTAAATGGTTTGTATGATGAGATTGAACGACTGGAAAGTCTGATCGATGATATAGTATCCAGAAAAGAGTATATCCGTCAGCAGAAAATTTCTGAGGATGGAGTGTATCAATATCTTTTGTACTTTGACAAACTGTATGATAAATTCACCGATATGGAGAAAAAAGAATTTATGAACAGTTTTGTTGAAAGAGTTGATATTTACGAGGATGAACAGCCGAACGGAAGATTTTTGAAGCATATAAAATTTAAGTTTCCGGTATTTTTTGACGGTGAAGAAATTCAGGAACTTAGTTGGGACAACGAAACAACAGTTGAGACGGTAGTACTGCTTTCAAAACTTAAGACGAAAAAACATGTCGACATAGAATTGCAAGCCGATTAGTTGGATTTAACTTCTTAAGAGTGTAAAATAACTTACTATAATATAAAACAATATGTTTTTAATAAGTACGGATTTAAGGTTTTGAACTTATATATAGCACAGGTAAAAGAAAAGTGTGGAATTAAAGAAAGAAAAAATTATAATAAACCTTAAAAAAGAAGACTTAAAACAACCAATTTGTCCAATAGAAAAAGAAGAGGCAATCAAAGATGCGTTTAAATATTTTAAGATGATTTAGTGGGATAAAAGGGTTTTAAATAGTAGAGGTGTAATTATGGCTAATATTGAAAGTATTAAACAAAAAATACTACAACTGGATGCAGGTTCATTTCAAAATCTTTGTGATTCTTATTTATATAAAATAGGTTATCCGAGTATAGTATCTCTTGGTGGAGAAGCAGGTACACGAAAGACCACTTTAGGTACACCTGATACTTATTTTATTACATCGGATGGAAAGTATGTTTTTGTTGAATACACAACTCAAAGGACAAACTTATTTTCAAAAATTAGGGATGACCTTGACAAATGTCTTGATACAGCAAAGACAGGTGTTCCACATAATAAAATCTCTGAAATTATTTATTGCCATACTTCATCAAACCTTACACCCTTTCAAGATAGTGAAGTAAAAAAACTATGTGAAGATGTTGGAGTCAAGCTTACAATTATTGGAATTGATAAGCTTGCAGAAGATATATATCTTTTCCATCATAATCTTTCACGTGATTTTTTAGGAATATCATTAAGTACGGATCAAATTCAATCATATGATGAATTTGTTAATAGTTACAATTCAAATAGAATGGCTGCTCCCATTGATACTAAATTTTTATTCAGAGAAAATGAATTTCAAGATATTGACGATGCTTATCTGAAAGTGGATGTTGTTATACTAAGTGGTTCGGCAGGAACGGGAAAAACCCGTTTAGCTTTGCATTATGTAAAAAATCATCTAGATACTAAGAACGAAAAGATCTACTGTATTCACAGTAATGCATTACCAATATATGAGGATTTGAAACTTTTTTTAGACAGATCAGGAAACTATTTTCTTTTTATCGATGATGCAAATCAATTGTCAGGACTGCAGCATATTATCCGTTACGTTAGTATGAAACCAAAGGGATATAATGTAAAAATACTTATTACAGTGAGGGATTATGCACTCCAAAAAGTAATAAACGATGTTCGAGAAATCACTTCATATGAAATTGTGAATGTAAATGTATTTTCAGATAACGAGATAAAGGAATTGCTTGAAACTTCATTGGGCATTGTGAATCAAGACTATCAAGAACGAATTATAAGTATTGCAGAAGGAAATGCTCGTATTGCTATACTTGCTGGGAAGGTGGCATGCAATTCAAATCGTTTGGAGTCTATTGATGATGTGTCACAATTATATGAAGATTATTATGGTGCTGCTTTAGAAGATTATCAATTACTTGTTAACAAAGATATGTGTATAACTGCTGGTACAATTGCTTTTCTGGAAGCAATTCATTTAGAACGCATTGATGCACTTCTACCGATTTTACAGGAAAAAGGGTTAAGTCGAGATAGTTTTATTGAAAATATACGTATGCTTCACGAGCAAGAAATTGTCGATCTTTGTAATGATAAAGCTGTTCATTTTTCTGAGCAATGTTTGTCTAATTATTTATTAAAATATGTTTTCTTTGATAAGAAAATACTTAGTTTGTCGGAAATGATTAAAACTTGTTTTTCAAGCTACAGAGAGAGAATTATCTCTTCCGTTAATACGCTACTTAATATTTTTAGAAATGAAGCTCTTTTAAATTTTGTGGTGAAAGAAATAAAGTTATTATGGGATAAATTATCAACAGAAAAATCGCCAATCTTTTTTGAATTTGTAAAAGTCTTTTTTCGTATTAATCCTACGGAAACACTTTTGCTTTTACAAAATGAAATTGAGTCTGAAAAAAGAGTGATTTGTGAATGGGGCGATATAGATACTGAAAAAGGAAAAAACTATCAGTATGTAGAAAACGATATTATTAAAATTCTTGGTGGATTTGCAGATATGAGTGATTTGCCAACAGCCTGTGATTTGTTCTTTCAATATTATCTAAAGCGACCAGATTTGTTTATGGAATTTTATCATGCAGTTAATACATATTTTGGCATTAACAGAGATTCTGTGTACTATGATTTTTACACTCAAATAACTTTTTTTGAAAAAATGAAAGAACATTCAGATAACTGGAATGAAGAATTTATTGTTAGGTTCTTTTTGCAAATAGCGGAAGAATTTTTGAAATTACATTTTTCCCCGGCAGAGGAAGGGCGAAAAAATACAGTAACCATATATCAAATTCCATTAGTTATGTCTGAAGGTGTTGAAAAATATCGAAATTTAATTTGGGAATCTTTATCTTCTTTGTGTGGAATTGAAAGATATAGTGTAAAAGTTAGAAAAATTCTTAGTTCTTATGGTGACATTATCGAGGATGTAAGCATTCCCGTTTTGCAATTTGATTTAAAATATATCAAATTAATTTTGAAGTCAAATTTTTTGCCAGATAAATTAGAAAATTGTCTTTTGGCGGAAAAAATAGTGCAAGTTATTAGTAGCGTAGATTGTTCTTGTGAATCCTTGTTTTCTGAATATTTTGAAGGAGAGAGTTTTCAATTATATTGTCTTCTTAAAGGACCAGATTACAAAATAGAAGTCGATTACGAAGAACGTGAAAAACTAAAGCAGAAATCAATTAATCAATACACTTCGAATTGTGATTTAGAAATGTTTAAGAAGCTAATCGATGTTTGTGGTGATATTTCTGAATTTGATGCTCATTCATCTTGGAAGGTTGGTGAAGGATTAGGTATTGCTTTTAATGCTATTTCTGATAAAAAAGATTGCTATGTTGATGCAATTAAATATTATATAAAAAATGATACACCAAACAATTTACATCCATATCATTTAGTAGATACTCTATTTTCCTTATTGTCCGATTTGGAAGTGTATGAAATTATTATTGGTGAAGAGTATAGTCAGAAAAATGTTTGGGTATATGCATATTATCATGAATTACCGCCAGAATTAATTACAGAAAAACATCTACATGGGCTTTATGCCTTTTTGAAAGATACTTCTGACGGAGATATTACTTCATCATCAATGCGTGATGTGGATTTTCTCGAGAAGTATAATGTAATAGATGAACTAGCATTAATAGAAGGTTGCAAAATTATTTTGACAAAAAAAGAATATTCCCTCTTTATAGTGGATATTTATTTTGGTTTGTTATTTAATTGTTATCATAATACACCAAAGGAAGTGATTCAAAAATTTAATTGTAATTTAGAATTGCTTGAGGAAATATATTGTACATTGTTGTTATATGATAACCATCATGATTATGATGGACAATTTTTGAAGGAAATATATTCGGTTAGATCTTCTATACTAGACAAGTATATAGACTATTTAATAAATAGGGACTCTTTTACAGACAATCAAGAAAGGCATTGTTGTTTTTTTGATTTGGACGATTTTGTAGAAATATATAATAAAATTTTTGAGCAATTGATAAGAAAATGCCAATATTCTACGTTGTTAGTACCGTATTTTTTGGAATCTTTATTATTGCCAAAACAAAATGAGAAAAAGTTGTTAGAAAGGCAAGATATGTGGATTCGGCAATGTATTCAACGATTCTGTGATGATGAAACAAAAATGTATTGCCTATTTTCAGTTGTGTCAAAATTAGAGTTCGAAAGAAAAAAAGAGTATATAGTGCTCTTTCTTGAGAATAATCCGTTGTTTGAAGACTTTGAAAGGGTACCATTAATACCGACTTCATGGAGCTGGTCAGGCAGTGCAGTACCTATGTATTCAGCTTGGATTGAATTTCTCGAATCATTGTTACCGAACTGTATAGGTTTAAAGTGGATAAAACATAAAAACTATATTGAAACAAAAATTGGTTATTTAAAAGAGCGAATTGAATCGGAGCAAATAGATGAAATCTTAAGAGGATAATTCATAAATATAAAAGTAGAAAGGAAATCAAATGGCAGAGAAAAGTAAAGATGATTTAAACATTAAGACAGTGAAATCATCATATATCAAACAGAAGATGGACAGACTACAATAGATGTAAAATCTAAAGATGAGACAGTTTGGCTTACACAGGCACAATTATGTGAACTCTATCAAACCAGTAAATCTAATATCAGCGAACATATTAAGCATATTTTTGAAGAGGAAGAGTTAGATGAAAAATCAGTTGTTCCAAAATTCCGAACAACTGCAGCTGACAGAAAGAGTTATAATACAATACACTATAATCTTGATATGATTATATCTCTTGGATACAGAATAAAATCTAATATTGCCACAAATTTTCGTCGTTGAGCTACCGAACGCCTTAAAGAGTATATGATAAAAGGTTTTACAATGAACGATGAACGACTGAAAAATCTGGGTGACGGTAATTACTGGAAGGAGTTATTAGACCGCATTCGGGATATTCGTTCCTCTGGAAAGGTTATGTATTATCGTCAGGTGCTTGATTTGCATGCAACAAGTGTTGACTATAATCCTAAGAGTAGTGAATCTATTGCATTTTTTAAGATGGTAGAAAACAAATTGCACTATGCAGCACATGGTCATACAGCAGCGGAAGTTATATATGAGCGTGCAGATGTAAGTAAGCCTTTTATGGGATTAAAAAGTATATCTGGTGATTTTCCTGCACTAAAAGATATAAGTATTGCAAAGAATTATCTTAATGATAAAGAATAGAAAATTCTTAATAATATCGTATCGGGTTACTTTGATTTTGCAGAAATTCAGCTATGCGTTAGTACTGCTTTCCCACAAAAAGTCAGATATTCATGTTAAAGTAAAAATTGAGTTACGAGGGTAAGGACAAAGCTCTTAAAAGCGATCGCTGAAAAAGAGAACATATAAGTCAAAAGAGTGAGTTGAAATAATAAAAAGTATAGATTTAAGGTGCATATCGCATATAATGTAGAGATTAAGAGAGATTTAGATTTGCCTGTGTACGATGCTCTCAATGCGGTGAATAAATTGAAACAGCCAAGGAAACACCTGACAACAGAGAAAGTGGAAGCGATAAAGATTGATAAGATATTGTGAGGTTAAACTATTGAAAACATTACCGAGGTGAAAGATATTGTCCAATTTATTTTACGGTCAGATGAAATAGAATGTGATGGGAGTATTGGTTCAAATATAAATATTCCTGAATATGATATTATCTGGAAATTTTTGAATTTGCGGAAAATGTAATTACGCTGAAACAAAAGAAGGAGTAGTAAATGCTGTTTCGAATCTAAGGAGAGCATTAGATTGTGAAATGGATATGTTTTTGAAAGCCTGAAAATAAAAAGAATTTTTGATAAGAAAAATTTGAAGTTTGAAAAGAAAACTCAATTTTAACTTATATAGGATTGTTTCCATTTTAGACAATTAATAAATTAAACTTTATGAGAAATAAGTTGGAACATGTATATATAAGACTCCGGGAATACATGGTTTATATACATATCATGAATTGACATGGAGTGTAATAAAAATATTGGATTTGTATCTTGAATTATTCTATATAAATGGAGAGATTGATTTAGAATTTTTTATTGAAAATAATAAGTATTATTTTATAATGAAACATGAAATAAAAGAGTGTGCATTTGTATTTGAAGTAATAGATTGGATTAGAGGAAAAGAGAAGGAACAAAAAACACTAAATATAAGTTTAAAAAATCAAGGTGATTTAGATAATTTTATAGCTTTTAATATATATTTGCTATCTATTTAATATTATAATTATGGAGATTTTAATTTATACAATAAGATAGTAAAGAAGCTAGATAGAAATAGAAAGAGTATAAATGTTTGCAATGTAAAGAATTATATAGTCAAAGGGGAGATGTTAAATGAATGAGAAATTTAGTAATATGTTGAATATGGCAAGGGATTAAGTCTATAGAATTACGGCAATGAAAAAGTAGCATATGGGACAGTTTTATTTGACTTTTCCAAAAAGTAACGCATTCAGAGTTAAGTTGGACATATTACAGGCAATGGGGTACTAGGCAGTTAAAAAAGATAGATAAATTTTTTTATGAAAGATTTTTATCCAGTAAAATAAAGAACCAGTTGCAGCAGAAATCTAGATGTTGGAGCCTGCTAAGAAATCAGAAGACTTTATTCAAGTCCTTTATTAGAAGAAAATTATTTGAAAGAAGAAAAAACTAATCTTGAAATTAAGAAAACGGATTAGATAGAGAATATTTTTTAAAGTTTATTATAGATCAAAGTTAAAAATAATAAGCTAAATTTTATATTCAAAGAAAAAAAGAAAAGATAAAAATAGGCCGGTAATATATGATATAATATATAAATAAAAAGAGATATGAAAGGAGGAAACTTTATGTTAAAAAAGTTATGTTTTATTGCAGGAATTTATGGTGTAGGGAAAACAACACTTTGTGAAAAAATAAAAAATAAAGTAGGAATTGAATTCTTTTCTGCGAGTGATATTATATCTCAAGTAAATGGTGAAAAGTATGGGAAAAATAAACTAGTGAAAAATGAAAAAAGAAATCAAGAGATACTAATTTCTAAGATAAAAAAATTAAAAGATGTAGAAAAAATATTGTTGAATGGACATTTTTGCATTTTCGATAACAATAATTATGTAATACAGTTACCAATAGACACCTATAGTGCTTTGGATATAGACTTGATTATTCTTTTAGAAAGAGATACGAAAGAAATTGTTCGAGAATTAATTCAAAGAGATAATAAAAAATATTTATTTCAAGATATTGAACAATTAAAGATAAAAGAAAAAGAAACTGCAATAATGGTCTCAAAACAACTGAATATTCCTCTGCACATTCACAATATGACTTTTGATGAAAGTGATGAAAATACAATAATCTCTTTTTTAGAGAAAGAGGGGGTAATATAAATGAAAGCATTATTAGATACAAATATAATTATTCATCGTGAGAATAATAGAGTTAGCAATAAGGGAATTGGAGAGCTATACTATTGGTTAGATAAATTAAATATTGAAAAAGTTATACATCCTTATACAATATCAGAAATAGAGAAATTTGCAGTTAAAGAAGTTAAGGATGTTTTCTCTATTAAACTAAAAAGTTATGTTGTTTTAAAATCTCTATTAGAAATTGAAGAAACATTTATAAACAAAATTAAGCATTTAAATACAAAAGAAAACGACTATATTGATGATTGCCTTCTTTTTGAAGTTTATAAAGAGCGAGTAGATATAATGATTACTGAAGACCGAAAAATTATGCAAAAAGCAAAATGTTTAGGTTTGGAGAGTAGAGTATATAGCATAGATCGATTTTTATCAAAATGTTTGGATGAGAATCCTCAGCTAAAAAATTATAATATGCTCTCAGTAAAGAAAACGACATTTTCTAAGGTAAATTTAAATGACCCTTTCTTTGATTCTTTGAAAAATGATTATCTTGGTTTTCAAAAATGGTTTATTAAAAAATATGATGAGGAAGCATATGTTTGCTCAACTAATGATTCTATTTATGGTTTTTTATAAATAAAATACGTTCTAAAGGCAACAATAAGAGAAAAATCAAGCACTTGATTTTACAGGATATTACCCATATTGTCTTTATTATCAGCTAGCAGAAATGGATATGCATAACTGTAAGATTTATTTAATGAATCTTATCCTTTCTTAAGCTAGATACTAATACTTTGGTTTACAAGAAATCATTTCGTGCTAAGAAATATGCCTAAACCTTTAGAAGTAACACGCAATTTAGAATACCAAAAATTATAGCCAACCTTTTACTAAATCTATGATAATTTAGATATCTTTAATAATTAACTTTTTATAAATTATAAAAAGTTCTATATACTATGCAAAAAATATGGTAGTTTAGTATATATAAATAAATGACTGTGGTGCATTTATACAACCAAACTCACTTAATTTTTTTGGATTTTCAAAACGAGTTATTTCCCCCAGTTCATACGCATATGCAAGTTCTCTTTTCGTAAAATATTTATCAAAAAATTTCTTATCTATTCCTGAATACTTTTCCGTTATATCCCATAATTCATCTGGTGATCCCTTTAATACTTTTTTAACAGTTACTTCTGCTAAAACCCTTTTTACTGGAGCAGTACTATATATCAAGATGGAGTCTACTTTTCTTTTTGCGATTCTAGTTCTAAATTCATATTTTTTCTCACCACTTAATATCTTTTCAACATATCTTGGATTTATCGACAATAATATTTTACACATTGTTAATAACCTCCTCTATTTTAGTTTTGTTTTCGCTATTTTTAAAATTTTATAAAATTCATTATCATCAATCCTCGTAAAAGATCTAACACCTGAACCTCTAGAAACAATTCCCAACTCATATAAGTCATTAAGAATTGGTCTTTTGGTTAAACTCTTTATATATATAAACTTTATTACTTTTACAAAACTTCCTTTAGTTTTCCAAATAGAATCTAATTGCTGATAAGAAAAAACACTTCTATTTTCACAATAATTTAAAAATTCTTCGAAACTTGTAAAATTAACTTTTATTTCTTTTATAACACCCAATGTAGTAATGGTTGATGTATATTTTTTATTTGTCCCATTATCTCCAGTTCTATAAAACAGAACCAAATCCCCAGGTCTTGCACCATTTAACGGCATCCATTGTATATATATCTTTTCTAACGAGTATCTATGTGCTTTGTTATCAAGATAATTTTCTTCATTTTCTGTCTTCAAAATTGAATCTGGAAATAAATCAGTGTGATATTCTGGATAAATCGGATGAATAAATTTACTAGTGGATAGATTAAGAAGTGGAAAATTTTCTTTTATACTTTTTTGCATATCATAAGACTTCATTTCTTTAACCATAACTAACTCCTCGCAATCTCCCGTTCTCTTAGTTCCATGGATAAAGAAGCCCCAACTAAATAAAAGATTTCTTAGTAAATCTAATTCTTTTCTATTTTTAAATAAAGTTACATAAATTTCATCCACATTATACTGCAATGCATTATCAAATATAATTTTAATAAACCTTTCACCTAAGCGAAAGCCCGTTGATTCTACTTTGAAAGTTCCTATTTTTAACCTTTTCTTTGGCTTAAAAACAGGAACAATATCTGAATATACTTCTTTTCTCCCCTCAATCTTTGTATGAAAAATCAGGGTAGTATATAGGGACAAGTGGTCATAAAATAAAATATATTTAGTGTAGGCAACAACTTCAACCTTATCGATACTGATAGAGCTATTATCAAGTAATTTGACAATTTGAATATATAAGAATAATCTATGTGCCCCTCCTTTTGTAGAAAGCATAACCATGAAATATTATAAAAGTAATAAACACATACCCTGTTTGTAATACGAAATAGACCCTTAAAGTTTTTGGATACCCAAGAAATACTAACTATTTGCTTTTCAAGTACTGTTAAATCAAATGAAAAAGGATATTATTTCTTATTAAAGTCTCTTCTAGTCTTATGAAGCATGATAAATCATTTATATCATTATTAATTGTAAATGTGTTATCATACGTTAAAGATTCCTTTTCAGATGCAGCCACACCCTGCATCTTTTCTTTTCGCATTTTCCTCCATCCATCCCTACCACCTTCATCACACAATCAATTCTATCTTTACTCCAAAAAACTTCCACATTATTCTTCCTGCCCCTTTTCCCATAACCTCAAAAAATACCGCATTATTATTTCCGCCCCTTTTTAAAATAAGGGAAAAATTACCGCATTAAAAAGCCCCATAGAAATAATCCCATCTCCTTTCTTACGATTATAATATAGACAGTTAAGAAAGGAGGACGTACAAATGAAAATAGTTGCTGTTGCTGCTTGTACATCCGGTATTGCTCATACGTATATTGCGAAAGAAAAACTGATTCGTGCTGCTGAAAGTCTGGGACACACGATTCACGTAGAAACTCAAGGGACTATTGGAACCGAAGATGAATTAACACCGGAAGAAATCAAAGCTGCCGATGTTGTCATCCTGGCAATTGACATTGCCATCACGGGAACAGAACGATTTGAGGGGAAACGAACTGTTAAGGTTCCAACCAATGTTTGCGTAAAAGCGCCAAAACAGTTACTTCAGAAAATCGAAGCTGAATTAAACAAATAAGGAAAGAGAGGAAAATTGAAATGAAAAAATTGGGAGCAGAATTGAAAAGACATGCCCTCACTGCCATCTCCTACATGCTGCCGCTGGTTGTAGCAAGTGGTCTATTGATTGCCATTGGTAATTTAATGGGTGGCGAAGTTGTTACAGATTTAAGTAAAATGACAATTCCAAGTGCTTTAACTTCACTTGGTGTTCTGGGAATGGGCCTATTGCCATCCTTTATCGCCGGTTACATCTCATACTCGATTGCTGATCGTCCAGGTATCGCCCCAGGTTTCTTAATGGGACAGATCGCATCCTTCTTAGGAGCTGGCTTCTTAGGAGGTATGGTCGGTGGTTACATCGTTGGTTACATCGCACTGTTCATCCGCAAGAACTTGAAAGTTCCTCACTGGGCAGAAGCTTTAATGCCTATGATGATCATTCCAACCTTATCTGCTATTCTTGGTGGATTGCTGATGTACTTCGTTATCGGTACACCAATCGTTTGGGCTACAGAAGCCTTAACAAACTTCATCACTGGTCTTGATAAGAGCGCAAAAGTTCTGTATGGCTTCATCATCGGTGCACTTGGCTGTATCGACTTTGGTGGACCTATCAGTAAAGTACCTAACCTAATCTGTGATGGTCTGTTACTGGAAGGAATCCAGGAACCAGAAGCAATTAAAGTATTAGCTGCTATGGTACCTCCACTAGGTATTACCTTATCCTTCGTATTCTCTAAATTCATGAAGAAAAACATCTATACTTCAACCGAAGTAGAAAACATCAAAGTTGCCTTCCCTATGGGTCTGTGCATGATTAGTGAAGGTGTTATTCCAATTGCTATGAACGACTTGATTCGTACGGTCATCTGTACAGCAACCGGCTGTGGTGTTTGTGGTGCTATTAGCTTTAGCTTAGGTGTTGCAAGTGCTGTACCATCTGGTGGTGTCTTCGTAATTCCGGCAATGTCAAATCCAATCGGTGCATTGTTTGCGCTATTGGCAGGTACTTGTGTAACAGCGATTCTGCTGGTATTGATCAAGAAACCAAGAACTGCTGCTGATGAAGTACAGGAAGAAGAAGTAGAAGAGGAAATGGATTTATCTGATATCAAGATTTCCTAAGATGACATGTTGAAAAAAACACGATTGGTGCTATCTAAGAAAAGGTGGCTAAACCTTGAAGGTGAAAGGGACGATATAAGGGGTTGTTCCTGCCCTCTCAAACAAACGACCTACGCTTAACCAGTGCCAATCGTGACATTCAACAGAAAGGGGTTCTATGTACGTATCTATGAAAGGCATGTTGCAACGTGCCAATGAAGGCAACTATGCCGTTATGGCCATCAATTGCTTTAATATTGAAACGGCGCGTGCCGTTATCAACGCAGCACAAGAGCTGCGTGCTCCAATCATTGTGAACATTGTGCAGGAGCATATGGTCAATCATTGTGACAGTGCATTGATTGCGCCAATCGTTAAGCTGTTAGCAAACCGTGCCAGTGTTGAAGTTGCCTTAAACTTCGATCATGGTGAAGATGTCGGGCTGTTAAAAAAAGCCCTGCAAGATGGTTACAGCAGTGTTATGGTCGATGCTTCACGTTATGATCTAGAAGGAAATATCCGCATGACGCGTGAAATCGTTGACTTCGCCAAACAGTTTGACGCCAGTGTAGAAGGGGAAATCGGCTGCATGGGCGCAAGTGCAGGGGATAACTTTACGAATGAGGATATGAAAACCAATCCGCAACAGGCATTGCGTTTTGCCCAAGAAACCGGAGTGGATGCCTTAGCCATCTCCTTTGGTTCATCACACGGCAATTATCCAAAAGGCTATGTGCCGGAATTTGACTTTGAACGTCTAAAAGAAATCAAAGCATTAACAAACATGCCATTGGTGCTGCATGGCGGCAGTGGCTCAGGGGATCAGAATATAGAAAATTGTGTTCAATATGGTATTAATAAAATCAACGTTGGCTGTGACTTCATGAATGCCAATGTCGCAAGTATCAAACAACAGTTAGCAAAAGACCCTGACATCAATTACTGGGTAATGATGCATCAGGTAGAAAAAGACAGTCAGGAAATCATTAAGCATTACATCAAACTATCAAAATCACAAGGGAAATCCCTGTAAGGGAAAAAGGAGCGAAAACTTATGTTAATGAATATGAAAGACTTATTAAAAGTCGCACAGAAGAATCACTTTGCTGTACCTGCATTCAATATCGGTTCAGACCAGCTGTTAAAGGTTGTAATGAAGAAAGTGAAAGAATTAAAGAGTCCGGTTATCCTGGAAATGAGTCCAGATGAATTTAACTTCGTGGGAGATGCACAGATTCAGGCAATGATCTATGAAGCAGCACAGACAGATGTACCGGTATGTATCCACCTTGATCATGGAGATTCTTATGAAACTGCTGTACGTGCTATCCGTGCCGGTATGACTTCGGTTATGATCGATGCATCTAAGCTGCCTTATGAAGAAAATGTAGCGATTACAAAGAAGGTTGTAGAAACCGCACATATCGTAAATGTATCCGTAGAATCTGAATTGGGAACCATTGGTACTACCGGCAATTCTATTGAAGGTGGAACGGAGGGTGTTATCTATACCGTGCCAGAAGAAGCAAAACAGTTTATTGAAGATACGGGTATTGATACTTTCGCTGTAGCAATTGGTACCGCACATGGTATTTATCCAAAAGATATGAAACCAGAATTACGCATTGACATCTTAAAAGACATTACAAATCAGGTAGATGTACCATTGGTATTACATGGTGGATCTAGTAACAAGGATGAAGAAATTGCGGCAGCTGTAGCAAATGGTATTTGCAAGATCAATATTTCTAGCGATATCAAGGTTGCTTTCTATACACAGTGTCGTAAGACATTGGCAGAAAATCCAGGCTATCGCGAACCACTGGAAATCTATCCAGACGCAATGGAAGCTTGTGGAAAAGTAGTCGAAGAAAAAATTCGCTTGTTCAACTCCAACGACAAAGTGAAGTGCTATTACGAATAATCTGCTTTGGGGATGAAAGTCCCCTTTTTTTCTTAGTGAAAGATGTCTGTTTAAGTGCTGTGATGGATGTTGTGCGCTACTGGTGAGGTTTTTGTCAATTGCTAATATTGCATACTTTGGCTGAAGATAGATCCTTAGCTGGATGTTAATTGCTATGACTAAAAGCATACTTTGGCTGATGCAGGTGGCACATGCACAAGAAGGATATTGCTAGTACAGCTTTTAAAGGAATCCTTATAAACAGGCAGTACAACTTAAAAAATATGAAAGAAAGGATAGGTATAGGAAGGATGTTCTTATACTAGGTAAATTTATGAATTATGCAGTGGGTATTGATATCGGTGGTACAAATACCAGAGTAGCACTGATTAATGAAGCTTATGAAGTTTTACAACGCGAACAGTTTGCGACAGATCCCCTTCATCCTGCTATCACGTTTCAAAGGATAGCAGATACGATTGCCGCTTTTGGACATACGGTAAAAGGGATTGGCGTATCTTGTCCGGGGCCTTTGGATCTGGTACATGGGGTAGTCTTAACTCCGCCCAATCTTCCTGGCTGGCATCATCTTCCTCTTACCAAGGAGTTATCCACAGTGTGTCAAGTGCCGGTTATTTTAGAAAATGATGCAAATCTGGCTTGTTTGGCAGAGGCTGCAATCGGGGCAGGAAAAGGATATTCGCATGTACAGTTTTTAACGATATCGACAGGTATCGGTACTGGTTTAGCTATTGATAAACAGCTTTTCCATGGTGCCCGGGGCTTTGCCCAAGAAATTGCGAATTGTATCTTTTGGAAAGATGGACCTTCACAAGGGGATTTAAAGAAAGGCAGCATTGAATCTATTTCCAGTGGTACTGCCATTACCAAACGCGCACAAGAAGCCGGTTTAACGGTTGCGCATGCCGGTGAAGTCAATGATTTGGCAAAACAGGGCAATGTGGCAGCAATGCAGATCATGGAGGATGCCAAGGAGTATTTGGCAAATTTAATGGCGACTTTCTATGCTGTTTTAGATCCGGATATCTTTGTCTTAAGTGGTAGTGTAGCATTAAAGATAGAGGGCTTTATTGAAGAGATGGAAGCACGTGTGAAAGAAAAAGTATATGATGCCTTAAAAGATAATGTGAAGGTGGTAAAAGCACAATTGGATGAAGATTGTGGATTGATTGGGGCCGCCTATCTTGTCTTTCATGCTTAAGGCATGCATCGTTTAAATAAAAAAAGCATACAAAAAAAGCTGGTTCGTAAGTGTATTACTGACTTCCTTTCCTTGGATGTCTAAACTTAGGGATTCACTTACTGTCTACAACCAGCTTTTCTATTTTGTTTTCTATGTAGGTAAAGATCAAATCGCTTTTCAATCTCCCAGGGAATCTGTTACCTGCAAAGCATTCTACTTTTTAATAACGTAGGCATCAAACAGCTTTTGGTTATAGGCGTCTGCTCCATCCATATTACTGGATTTAAACACGGGAGCATCTACCCCACGCTGTTTCAAATCTTCCACAAAGCATCCCATCAGCAATTGTGCCAGATAGCATCCGGTCAGCGTACTGATTGGCCCCATACGTGTTTCCTTATCAATATCCACTCCGGCATCGCCATAAGGAGCGACATTATCTAAGACAACATCAGCTAACTCAAACAGACGCTTACCACTCTCATGACGGCTTTTGATCGTCTTTGAATGAGATAAGGAAGTAATCGCAATAATCTTAGCACCTTTTGCTTTTGCACGCATCATATACTCAATCACCAAAGGATTACGTCCGGAGTTGCTTGTGGCGATGATGACATCTCCATCTTCTATGTGATATAACACATCCAATACATCAGCGTAAGCTGCCGTACGTTCCACATGGGTACTCTTGGTAGGATGGGTTGCCAAAGTCATCTCAATCTCAATGATTGGATAAATTTTTGCATAACCACCAGCTCTTGCGTACACATCCTGACCGATCATGTGGGAATGGCCTGTTCCAAAGGTATATAAGGTATGACCATTTTGGACAGCATCTGCCATCAGTTTTGCGCCTTTTTCAATGGCATCTTCATTGGTTTTTGTGGCATTTTCCATCGCCTTCATCACAACTTCGTGATAGGTTTTAAAAAACTCCATAATGCACCTTCTTTCTTTGCATTCAGTATACCATGAAAGAAGGAGTGAGGCGTAGCAAAATTATGCAGATATACACAATCTTTCTAAAAAATATACATTATAGTGGATTTGTAAAAATAAATAGACGATAATACTCTTTATTTTGGCATCGTAGAGAATGTTTAATCAAAATATTTTATAATGTACATACTTAAGGAGTGGGAGTATGGCAAAAACAACGGAGATCAACCAAGCAATTGGTTATGCGATCAAAGAAGGGTTAGCACGGAAACATATGACACAATCAGAATTAGCGGGAATCGTAGGTTCTACACAACGTTCGATTTCGTCTTATGTGACTGGGAATACACAGCCGCCATTAGATATACTAACCCATATCTGTTTGACGTTGGAAATTAATATGAATCAGATTTTATTAATTCCGGAATTTCATAATCCACATCGTATTGTTAAGGAAAAGGATGAGCTGGAGTATATGGCCTTGTTGGATGGATTAAATGCTTGTGGGAAGAAGGATTTTATTCAGACAGCCAAACAGATTCGCAAACTAATTAAGTGACAGTGCCAACGGCGCTGTTTTCTTTTTTATGGAAACATCGATATGTCTAGTATAACCAGATGTATTCATCAGCACTTTAGAGAGCTAGAAAAATTATTCAATGTTTCAAGCTTTAAAGCTTAGAGCCTAAAAGATTCTACATGTCCTATATTCTTTTCATATGGTTATAAAATTATGGAAAAGCTTTTTTAATATAAGAACTTACAATTTTTGTAAAATTATCAGAAATTATGGTGAATAGGATGTAGAATCTGCTATTTATAGCAGATTATCTATGGACAACTGCTAAGGAAATCTATACTATATAAAACGAAGGAGTGGTGTGGTATGGAAGAAAAACAGCTAATGGAGGTAGATGAAAAAGAAGTTGCGATCATCCAGTTTTTTCGCAGTCTTTCAAATGAACAAAAGGAAACCTTCTGTGACTTTTTAATTACGCTGAAACAGTTTTTAAATGATGAAAAAAGCTGAGTAAATGGCTTACTTTATCTATCGCCTATGCTATAATAAAGATAACAAATGCATAACGATATAAGACAGAGGTAACACGAATGAATGAAAAGGATGTAAGGAATAATCTGGGGTATTGCGGAAAGGCATGTGCGCTTTGTGCAGATGCTTGGTTTTGCAAAGGCTGTAAATCCAATGATCCAACACTGGCAAGGCATATGCAGAAGACAGGTTGTTATCAACAGCATTGTTGCAAGGTAAAAGGTATTGCTGGCTGTTGGGATTGTGATGATGCTCCTTGTGATAAGGATGTGTTCGCACTGGATGAACCTGCTGTTTATCGTGCAGCGATTCGCTGTGCAAAGTATGGGGGCCCTATGGAATTGGCTGGTAAGATTTTTTTGAATCAGATACATGGGATATGTTATCCATTGGCATATTTTGGCTGTGAGGATGAACAAGAAGCACGAAGGCTGCTAGATACATATGAAGAAGAAGTAACAGAGAAAGTAAACAATAACTAGTCTCATTTGTGATAGCATCATAGAAACGATCTTCAGAGAAAAGGCGGTAAAACCTAAGAGAACCATTTCGTCATAAGGAGGAATGGTTTTTTTAGGTTCTATGTTTATGATAGGGTTTATGGTTTTTATAACAATAAAGCATTCGCTGTTTTAATACAGAAATCGTATGGTATATTCATTTTGCTATAGCATGGGTACCATTGGAATTTCTATATGATCGAAGGATATTCATAATATAAGTTCCATTCGTAGAAACATCATTTTATGGTTTAAAGGGGAGGTAAAGGAAGTAAATGGAATACAGTATGTAAATTAATTTCATAGATTAAATGAAAATATTTCAAAATAATGATTGACATTTACATTCCTTGGAAGTAAGATAGATATAGAATATGAATGCGTCGAAAAGAAATAGTAGGTTTAGGGAACATGACAGAGAGTCTTTCATTGGTGGAAGAAAGATATGCATAACTATTCACGAACACATCTTGGAGCAGTTTCAGGGAACTTCAGTAGCTGAAATCGGAAATGACCCTGCACCCGTTATCGTGCTAGAGTATGTTGGTACTCGAAGAGGTTGGTGCTGTGAGGCATCAATGAACTAAGGTGGAAACACGTAAGGTAACTTTCGTCCTTTGGATGAAAGCTTTTTTTGTATAAAGCGATGCATGCTATCCCCATCTAGATGCATACGGATAGAAAGATAGCAAGGGAGGAACAAACATGAAAAAATTTGCCATACCAGAAGGGACAAGAGATTTGATTTTAGGTGAATGCAGTGTAAAAAAAGCATTGCAGAAGGAAATCGAGGCTGTATTTGATAGTTACGGCTATAAAGAAATCATTACTCCATCTATTGAATTTTACCAAACATATCAGGTTGGATTTGATAACGTAAAAGATGAGTCGATGTATAAATTCTTTGATCATAATGGTCGTATTTTAACACTTCGCATGGATATGACCGTACCGATCGTTCGTGTTGCCACAACGCGTTTTAAGGATCAAAAGCCGCCGTTTCGTTTTCAGTATTGCGCGAACGTTTATAAAGTAAAGGAGTCTTTTGCCGGTAAGCGCAATGAAGTAACCGATTGTGGTATTGAATTGTTGGGACAGAGTGCCGAAGAAAGTGATCTGGAAATTCTTGTTTGTGCATGTGAAGTCATGGAGAAACTGAAACAAGATGCATATACCTTAGAATTAGGCAATATCAATTTTTTCCATAGCGCATGCAGCGATTTACATTTAGATGAAGAAGATATAAAAACACTGGCTGATTTGATTGATCGTAAAAGCATGAGTGAATTGAGTTCTTTTTTAGAATCTTTAGCGCTGAGTGAGGAAGTACAGACTTTCTTTCTACAGCTGCCATGGTTGTGTGGGGATGTAGAGGTGTTAAAAGAAGCATTGCCTTATTGTTTTCATCCCAAGCTTAGAGCCATCATTGCCGGTTTGAAGGAGTTATATGATCAATTAAAAGAATTAGGTTATGAAAAACATATTACCTTTGATTTAGGTAAAGTACCACATTTGAATTATTACAGCGGTTTATTATTTGAAGGCTTTGTGGAAGGCATTGGAACCAGTGTTTTAAGCGGAGGACGTTATGACACCTTGGCAGAAAAATTCGGCAGTCCGATGCCGGCAATTGGCTTTTCCGTAAAATTAGATTATGTATTACCGGTCTTGGAAAAAGTAGCGACGAAGCAGCCAAGTGTTAGGTTATGTTATCCAATGAAGGCAAAAGTAAAAGCTTTGCAAAAGGCGAAAGAACTGCGCAAGGACCATATCGTGGAATTGTTGCAGGATGAGGCGTATGAGGATGTCTGTGTGATTAAGGAGGATGTACGATGAGCATTGCGATTGCATTAACCAAAGGAAGATTAGAGAAAGAAACCATCAAACTGTTGGAAAAAAGCGGTTATGGGATAGAAAGTGTGAAAAATAAAGGCAGACAGCTGGTTTTTCAGGATTCGCAAAAAGATGTGCAGTATTTCCTTGTGAAAGCAAATGATTGTATCACGTATGTTCAGCATGGCGTTGCAGATATTGGCGTAGTTGGGAAAGATACGCTGTTAGAAGGCGATAAGGATTATTATGAAATGCTGGATCTGGGAATCGGAAAATGTAAGTTTATCGTTGCCGGATTACAAGGAAAAAGTCCTTTTGATAAAGTTGGACATGTCAAGATCGGCACCAAATATCCTAATATCGCAAAGAAATATTTCTTAGCGAAGGGCATGGATGTGGAACTGATTAAGATTGATGGCAGTGTGGAATTGGCACCGCTTTTAGGACTCTGCGATGGTATTGTCGATATTATGGAAACCGGTACGACGTTAAAAGAAAATGGACTTGTGGTATTTGATACGGTATGTGAAATCAGTGCCAGAGTGATTGTGAATAAAGCTAGCTTTAAATTAAAGCGAAAAGAAATTTCACAAGTATTAGAGGATTTAAAAGAAAGCTTGGGTGAGAATGATGTTACGACAAATTGATCCAAACGATCACGAAAAATTACGAGAATACTTAGATAGCCGCAGTGAGGATATTAGCACGGAAGTAATCTTAAAGGTTACGGAAATATTACATGCGGTGAAAAAGGAAAAAGATGCGGCCATCAGGCGTTATACCAAACAGTTTGATGGCATTGATTTAGAAGATTACAGAGTAAGGGAAGAAGAAATCAATGAAGCGGCTGCCCAAGCAGATCCAAAATTTGTGGAAAGCATGAGGCAGGCAAAAGCGAATATTGAATATTTCCACAATGCACAGAAGCAGCATGGCTATCTGCTTGAAAAAGCTAAGGGCATTTATTTGGGACAGCGTGTCTTGCCTCTGGATAGTGTGGGCATCTATGTTCCCGGAGGCCGGGCGCAATATCCTTCTAGCGTTTTAATGAACGCCATTCCCGCACGTATTGCCGGAGTAAAGCGAATTGTCATGATTACACCACCATCCAAGATGGGAACTTTACATCCTAATATTGCCGCAGCCGCAAAATTAGCAGGAGTAACAGAAATCTATAAGGTTGGCGGTGCTCAGGGCATTGCCGCATTAGCTTATGGAACAGAAACC
Source organism: Longicatena sp. 210702-DFI.1.196 (assembly GCF_020563125.1). Classification (NCBI taxonomy): domain Bacteria; kingdom Bacillati; phylum Bacillota; class Erysipelotrichia; order Erysipelotrichales; family Erysipelotrichaceae; genus Longicatena; species Longicatena sp. 210702-DFI.1.196. The sequence continues at coordinate 83,297 of NZ_JAJCPX010000010.1, forward strand.
ATCGCAAAAGTGGATAAAATTGTTGGCCCCGGTAATATCTTTGTGGCAGCAGCTAAAAAACTAGTTTATGGCAAAGTGGATATTGATATGATTGCCGGTCCTAGTGAAATCTTAGTCATTGCGGATGTGGATGCTAATCCAGCTTATGTAGCAGCTGATTTGTTATCTCAGGCAGAGCATGATCCAATGGCCAGTGCAATCTTAGTGACAACATCTTCAAAACTATTGGAAAATGTGAATAAAGAGTTAGCCAAGCAAACTGCTGTCTTGCCGAAACGCGAAATTGTTGAGCAATCCTTAAAAAATTATGGTACAGCGATTTGTTGTGCAAGCTTATCTGCATGTGTGGAAATTGCCAATGCCATCGCCCCGGAACATTTAGAGCTAATGGTAAAGCAGCCCATGCAACTGCTTCATGAAGTGCGTCATGCCGGCAGTGTGTTCTTAGGCTATTACACTTGTGAAAGTGTTGGAGATTATTACGGTGGTACCAATCATGTCTTGCCTACCAGTGGTACCGCTCGCTTCTCAAGTGCCTTAGGGGTAGATAGTTTTATTAAGAAGAGCAGTTATTTACAATATAGTGAAGAAGCTATTCAGGCATATGGCGATAATATTATTTGTATGGCACAACAGGAAGATCTGGATGCGCATGCCAATGCCGTGAAGGTGAGGTTGAAGAAATGAAACAGGTAGAAACCTATGCACCTCCTAAAGAGAATGGCAAGATCATGTTGAATGCAAATGAATTGTATTGTGATCTTGATGAAGCATTGCGTAAGGAAGTGTTACATGAACTCAGCAAACTTTCCTTTCATCGCTATCCGGATGAAACAAGCAAAGAGCTGATTGAAGCGTATGGCAAAGTTATGGAACTGGATGCTGCTTGTATATTGGCTGGTAATGGCAGTGATGAAATGCTTGGGTTTCTGATTCAGTATTTCCTGGGGAAAGATAAGAAACTATATACCTTACAACCGGATTTCTCCATGTATGATTATTATGCCGGCATGCAAGAAACGCAGGTAGTCAAGTTTGTGACTGATGCGGATGGTCGTTTTGATGTCGATGCTTTCATTGAACAAGGGCGTGAACAGCGCGTGGATATGATCTTATTTTCAAATCCTAACAATCCCAGCGGACATGCCTTGTCCAATCATGAACTGTTAAAGATCGTCGATGCTTTCCCTTGTATACCGGTTGTCATCGATGAAGCATATGCGGAATTTGCACGTGACAGCATGCTTAAGGAAACAAGCAATTATACCAATCTGTATGTAACTCGTACATTATCCAAGGCCTATGGCTTAGCTGGTGTGCGCTTAGGCTTTTTGATTGGTAATAAAGCGATGATGCAAACCTTGCGGCCACATATTGTGCCTTATAATATATCAAGCGTTGATCAGAAGATAGGGGCGGTTGTATTGCGCCATGCTTCACGATATCAACCATTGATACAATCGATTTGTGAAGAACGTGATAAGCTCTATCAAGCATTAGCAAATCTGCAAACTATCACCTTTTATCCTTCACAGGCCAATTATTTATATGGCCGCAGTCAGCGCAAACAGGCAATGTTAAAACGTTTGCAAGAACATGGCATCGTAATACGAAATTATGCGAATGATGATAGTTTTCGTATCACCATTGGCAGTAAAGAAGAAAATGCATGCATAAAAGATTTGCTAGTGGCATTTGATAAGGAGGATACCTATGAGATTGGCTGAAGAAGTACGGACAACAAAAGAAACAAACATTCAATGTAAGGTCAACTTGGATGGCAGTGGACAGGCTGCTATTGCCACCGGTATTGGCTTCTTTGATCATATGTTGACATTGCTTGCGTTTCACTCTGGTTTTGATATTACCATGCAAGCAAAAGGAGATTTAGAAGTATGTGATCACCATACCGTTGAAGATTGCGGTATCATCTTAGGCAGCTGTGTAAAGCAGGCACTAAAAGATAAACGAGGAATAGCACGCTATGGCTCTATGAATCTGCCCATGGATGAAACCTTGGCGAATGTTAGCTTGGATATCAGCGGCCGCAGTTATCTGGTATACCATTGTGAATTAAAACGCGATACGATTGGCACTTTCTCATGTGAAATGGTTGAAGAATTCTTACGTGCTTTTGCGTTTCAGGCAGGAATTACCTTACATGTGAATGTTTTCTATGGAACCAATGATCATCATAAGGTAGAAGCGATCTTTAAAGCCTTAGGACGCGCATTAGGGCAAGCTACACAGGTCATAGGGGATGCTTTGCCTAGTACAAAGGGGATGTTAGAATGATTGCCATCATTGATTATGGCATGGGCAATTTGCATAGTGTAGAAAACGCTTTGCATCATTTGAACGCTGCCTGCATCATTACCAATCAAGCAGCCCAAATACAACAAGCAGATAAATTGGTTTTACCGGGTGTGGGAGCTTTTCCCGATTGTATGAAACATTTAGAAGAATTAGGCTTATTGCCTGTACTACAAGAAGAAGTGCTGCAGAAAAAGAAACCATTATTGGGAATCTGCCTTGGTATGCAGGCGTTGTTTGAAGATAGTTATGAAGGTACGTACACAAAAGGTTTAGGCTTTTTACAAGGCAGTATCGTAAAAATGCAAGATTCGAATGTAAAGATTCCACATATCGGCTGGAATCTGTTAGAACCAATGCAAAAGGCTTCCGTTTTCGATAAGCTGAGTCAAGCTCCTTTTGTTTATTACGTGCATTCCTATTATGCACAGAACTATCGCCCTGAAGATATCTTAGGATATTCCAGCTATGGCAGCTTAAAGATACCGGGACTTGTACGTAAAGATAATATCTTAGGAGCACAGTTTCACCCGGAAAAAAGCGGAGAAGATGGATTGAACATATTACGTTGGTTCAAGGAGGAATTTGCATGATCATTTTACCAGCAATTGATATCATTGAACAAAAGCCTGTGCGCTTGTATCAAGGGGATTATAACAAGCAGGAACAGGTCGGAAACAATATTTTAGATCTCGCAAAAGCCTTTGAAAAAGAAGGTGCCCAATACTTGCATATGGTGGATTTAGATGGTGCTAAGAAGGGAGAAAAGTGTAATCAGCAACCGATTTGTGAGGTCGCTGCTTCCTTGCATATCCCGGTAGAAGTCGGCGGTGGTATTCGCAGCATGGAGGATGTGGCATATTATTTGGAGCATGGTGTAGAGCGCGTTATTTTAGGTACTGCTGCTATTGAAGATCGCACTTTCCTAAAACAAGCCATTAAGCGCTATCAAACACATATTGCGGTTGGTATTGACTGTCGTGATGGTTATGTATGCGGCAGAGGATGGTTAAGTGAATCAAAGCTTTACTACCTGACATTTGCGAAAGAAATGCAAGCGTTAGGAGTAAAAACGATTATTGTAACCGATATTGCCAAGGATGGAACCATGATGGGACCTAATCTGGAAATGTTAAAGAAGTTAAAGGAAAGTGTTTCTATTAACGTCATTGCCTCTGGAGGAATCAAAGATATCACCCATATTCAGGCCTTAAAAGAATTGGGTATATATGGTGCCATCACCGGAAAGGCGATGTATGCCAAAACCTTATCACTACCAGAGGCATTAACCCTTTGTAAGGAGGAATAGCTATGCATACAAAACGTATCATCCCCTGTTTGGATGTCAAGGATGGCCGTGTGGTAAAGGGCATTAATTTTGTTGGATTAAAGGAAGTCGGTGATCCTGTAGAATTAGCAAAATCCTATTATGAACAAGGTGCGGATGAATTAGTATTTCTTGATATTACTGCGACCCATGAACAGCGTGATACTATGGTGCAAGTGGTAGAAAAAGTCGCCAGTGCTATTTTTATTCCCTTCACGGTTGGCGGCGGTATTCGCAGTGTTGAGGATATTCGTAAGATGTTATTAGCAGGTGCTGATAAAGTTTCTTTGAATTCAGCAGCCGTGAAGAATCCCAAGCTGATTCAGGAGGGAGCTGCCATTTTCGGCAATCAGTGTATCGTCTTAGCGGTTGATGGAAAGAAACGCCAAGATGGTAGTGGCTGGAATGTATATGTCAATGGCGGTCGAGTAGATACCGGCTTGGATCTTTTAACATGGGTCAAGCAGGCAGTAGAATTGGGAGCAGGGGAAATTTTATTAACCAGTATGGATGCCGATGGTACAAAGCAGGGCTTTGATATAGCGCTGTGTAAGGCGGTTCGGGATATCGTTGATGTTCCGGTGATTGCATCCGGTGGTTGTGGCAGCTTACAGCATTTTGCTGAAGTTTTTGATGAAGATGCCGCAGATGCCGCATTGGCTGCCAGCATGTTTCATTATGGTGAAGTGAGTGTGCCTCAGGTCAAGCGTTATCTAAAAGAGAGAGGAATTGCGGTGCGTTTATGATAGAGATTGATTTTGCGAAAGGCAATGGCTTAGTACCGGTCATCGTACAGGATGTTACGACTAAAGAAGTGTTGATGCTGGCCTATATGAATGAAGAAAGTTTGCAAAAAACAATAGCAAGCGGTTTTGCTACGTATTGGAGTCGCTCCCGTCAGGAATTATGGCTAAAAGGTGAAACCAGCGGACATTACCAACATGTGAAAGATATTCGTGTGGATTGTGACAACGATACATTGCTGTTACTTGTAGAACAGACAGGGGCAGCTTGTCATACCGGTCATTACAGCTGTTTTTATCGGAATGTAGAAGGAGAAGAGCTATGAAAGAGTTAGATGTCTTATATGAAACCATAAAAGAGCGTAAAGCGCATGGAGAAGAAGGGTCTTATACCAGCTATTTATTTAACAAGGGAACTGAAAAAATTCTGAAAAAGGTTGGTGAGGAGTGCAGTGAGGTAATCATTGCGACGCTTGCGCAACAAAAAGAAGATAAGATCAATGAACTTAGTGATTTATTGTATCATCTGTTAGTATTGATGGTCGATCAGGATATCACCTTAGAAGAAGTGAATGAAGAATTGGCAAAAAGAAGCCAAAAGACACATAATTTAAAGGCAGAACGTAAACCAATCGAGAAACTGTAAGCGCAGTTTCTTTTTTGTCTATGCAACATAGAGGCATTAATTTTTTCTTAATCGCATAGTGAATTGAATAGTGTCTGAATAAAAATATCATAAACATGAGAATGTGATATAATAATGCCAAGGATAGAAAGAGGCGCATTTCTATGAAAAAGGTAACAAAATCTTTGGGACCATCATCATGTATACGATGAAAAGTCTGGCATTGCCTTCAAACTTTGTGATATTTGCTCTTTTCTTCGTCTTTATCCCGGTGTTATTCTTTCTATGCGATTATCTTTCCTTGTGGAAAACCAAAAAGCAGCCAAACTAAATAGAAAATGGAGGAAGTTCTATGAATTTTAAAATTGAAAATTGGAAATTATTAGTGTTATCAATCTTTTATCTGATATTTTCTGTCTTATCCTACAGTATTTCAAAGGAACAGTATTTAAATTTCTTTATGATTGCCGGTATCATTGTCGCCCTTGTCGGGTTGTTTCAAATACTGGTGTATTTCTTTAAGAAAGATTATTTAAAGCCAAATGAATTCAGTTTTTCATTCGGCGTCTTGTATTTATTGGCCGGTGTGATAGTCGCATGTAAGCCAAGTGTGATCGTAGATAATTATCCTATCGTATTAAGTGGTTTGGTTGTCTTAGACAGTACGTTGCGTTTACAATATTCCATGAATTTATTCCGCCTGCAAGATGCACAATGGAAGGTGAACTTAGGATTTGCTATTGCACCTTTGCTCATTGGTATGGTTTTGATCTTAGTGAACATGGAGGATAAACTCTTACATAATTGTTTCAGCTTTTTATTGATTCTGGATGCGATTGCAAACTTTTATACAATCTTATACTATAAACGCATCGTACGCCGGTATGGAAGAAATGGTGAACAAATTTTGGATATTGCCAGTGATGAGGCTAAACAACAGGAACAGATAAATGGCAATGATGTCATCGTCAAATAAACAAGTGCTATTCTTTTTTAGGATAGCATTTTCTTTTCCTGCTTTTTATTAGTTTATCACGTTAATTCGTATTATTTCTTATAAATCATGGTATAATGCTGATAGAAAAGGAAACTACCAGAAAGGAAATAGGTATTGTTAAACATGACTTCGGCGAGGAGTCATTACAATATACCAGGTGATATCATGTTTGTAGAGGAACGTCAATCACTCATCTTAGAAGAGTTGCATGAAAAAGGAAAAGTGCGTGTAAAAGAACTAAGCGAACGGTTTCAAGTAAGTGAAGATCTGATTCGTAAGGACTTAACAGCATTAGAAGAAAAAGGGCAACTAAAAAAAGCCTATGGCGGGGCAGTCATGGTAAAAGAAAATGTGCATCGCAAGATTGCGGCACAGCGCAAACATGTGCATACTGCAGAAAAGCAGCGGATTGCAGAAAAAGCTATGTCGATGATCCAGGATGGCGATATCATTTTTTTAGATATTTCTACAGTTAATATAGAGCTTGCGAAATTATTGAATAATGGAACGAAGAAAATAACTATTGTGACGAACATGTTGGATGTTATGAACCTTCTGGTAAAAAGTGATATGAGCGTCATTTTCATTGGCGGTGAATTGGATTATGGCAGGGATGGTTTCATTGGTAGCCTGGCTATGGAGATGGTGAAAAATTTTCGCTTTGATAAAGCATTCATGGGGGTTGTTGGTGTGGACGTACATGAGAATGCGGTAATGACTTATATGGCAAACGATGGTATGATGAAGAAGGCGATCATTAAGCGCAGCCGCAATTCCTATATGATGTGTGAGGAAGAGAAATTCACCCAGTTAGGAAATTATACCTATGCGGAATTGGAAGACTTTACTGGAGTGATTACGAATCAACAACCAGCAAAAGACGTATGTAAGGCATTCGCAGAACATGATCTTCAGCTTTACTATGCATAAGATAGAGAAGAAGCTTTCTGTTAGAGAGCTTTTTTCTGTGTGGCGGGCATGCCACATATCTAGGGTGAAAATCCCTCGGGGCGTAGTTATC